>JALVTH010000043.1 GCA_027036015.1 Campylobacteraceae bacterium | reverse complement strand
ACATAGTTTCTTTTTTAAGTTCTTCTTCTCTTTTTTGAAGAGTTTGTAATTGATTTTTAATTGAATTTACATAAGTATTAATTTTTGTTTGTTCTTGAATTTTAATAACTTGTAAAATTTTTTGCAAATAGTTTTTAGCTGCTTGGTTAGAAAAATCATCGATAGCCAAATGTAAAATATTTTGAGTCTCTTTTACTATATTAACTTTTACTTGAGGATATTTTTTTTGAGGATTTTTTGAATTATCAAAATTATTTTCTATAAATATTTTTAATGCATAAGGTTCTATTAGAAATATTTTTGTTATTCCATTTTGATTAATATTATTAATATATCCAACTTTCAAATCCGTTTGAATCTGATAAATTGGTTTTTTAAAATAAATATATACTCCTACTAAAAATGTAATACTTAAAGTAAAAATAAATATAAATCTTTTATATCGCAAAATAGTTTTTATTATTTCTATTAAATCAATTTCAGCTGCACATTGATTACTATTTGCACTCATTTTTTTCCTTCTTTAATAATAATCTAAATATTATATCTCATTTTATCTTTAAACTTTTCACTCCTCATATCCCATCGGATTTTTACTTTGCCAATTCCAAGCGCTTTTACACATTTCATAAAGCTCTCTTCTAGCCTCCTAATAAAGAAGCTCTTTATCTCTTATATCACCCTCAACAAAATCAATTTCTTTACCAATAATTTAAGATACTCTCTCAAGAGCTATTTTAGAAGAGTTAGAAAAGTTATCTAAAACAACAAAATCATATTTTGCATTTGCAAGTTCTATTAAAATATGGCTACCTATATAGCCAGCTCCCCCTGTTACTAAGATTTTGTTCATTTTTAACCTTTATGATTAAACTCAGGCACAATCTCTTTTAACTTTGCTATTTTATTTTGTGCGCTTAAAAGTTCTTGTATATCTTTATTGAGTTTATCAATATCATATTGAGTAACTTTACCAATCATAATAGAATTATAGCGTGTTTTTTTCTCACTTTCATCAATTAAAAGCTCTTCATAAAGTTTTTCACCAGGTCTAAGCCCCGTAAATACAATTTCAACTTCATCTTCTTTTCCATATAATCTTATCATCTCTCTTGCTAAATCAACAATTTTAACTGGCTCTCCCATATCAAGCACAAAAATTTCTCCACCTTTGCCAATTGAAGCAGCTTGCAAAACTAATTGACAAGCTTCAGGAATCAACATAAAATAGCGAGTAATTTCTGGATGAGTAACAGTAACTGGTCCACCTTTTTTAATTTGTTCTTTAAATTTAGGAATAACTGAACCACTACTTCCAAGTACATTTCCAAATCGAACTGCTACAATTTCTGTTTTATTTGATTTAACATTTTGCGCATATAATTCACAAACTCTTTTTGTTGCTCCCATTACATTGGTTGGACGAACTGCTTTATCAGTTGAAATCAAAACAAATTTTTTAACATTATATTCAATTGCTAAATCTATTACATTTTTTGTACCAATAATATTGTTTATAATTGCTTCTTCAACATTTTCTTCTACCAATGGAACATGCTTATAAGCTGCTGCATGAAGTACAATATCAATTTTGTGTTCTTTAAAAGTTTTTGCAATTAATGCCTTTTTTGTAATATCTTGAAGTACTGGAACAATATTATACTCTTGCAATTCCTGCTCAATTTTATATAAATTATATTCACTATGATCTAATAAAATAAGTTTTTTTGCTCCAAACTTAATACATTGTCTTGCAAGTTCACTTCCAATACTTCCTCCAGCTCCTGTAATTAATATAGTCTTATTTTTAATAAAAGCGGCAATTTGTTTCGTATCTAAATCTTTCGGATCTCTTGCTAATAAATCTTCTAATGAGATATCTTGTAATAAATTTTGATAATTAGGACTATTTAAAAGCTGCTCTTTAATAGAAGGCAAAATTTTTATCTCTTTAAAATAATTTTTTAAATCATTATAAATTTGTTTAATTCTTTCTTTGGAAGCTGAAGGCATTGCAATAAGTAATAAATCTAATTTTTTATTTGTCTTATTTTTTTTAAATTCTTTGGATGATAAAATTTTAATTGCATCAATACTTCTACCTTGCAAAAAGCTATTATCATCTAAAAAACATATAATTTTATATTCACTATTTCTAAACTCATCTGCAAGTTTCAAACCAGCTTTGCCCGCTCCATAAATTACAACCTCTTTGGTTTTAGTTTGTGAGCTTTTATTCACATATAAATAGTAGCTATACATTAAAAAATTAAGCAAAAAAAGATAAGTAAAAAGCTCAGAAAGCAAAAAGTGTAAATAGATTTTATTATAAAAAAACGGCATATAAATTAAAAATGCCAAAATATTTACTAAACTTTTAATAATAAAACTTCTTTGTGTTGCTTTACTCCAAGAAAGCGAGTAATCTTTAAAAAAAAGGAGTGATGCAATAATTCTAACTGCAATAACAACTCCAACAACTTTAAAATCAAAAGGTTTATGAAAAATAGAAAATGTCCACCAAAAAGTAAAAAGGCTCAAAAATATAATCACAAAAAAATTAAAAAAAATACGAATTCTATTTATAAAAGCCATTGTAAATTTATAACACCTTTAAGGTTTTTAAAATTATTTTAATATCATTACTAAAACTTATTGTATCGATATATTTATAATAAAGAGCTATTTTTTTGGGTAAAATTTTTTCAATATATGCCTTTTCTTTATCTTTAAATTGCTTTAAAATCTCTTCTTCATCTCTAAATTCAATTGCAGCCAAATCTGTAATTCCAGGAGGTATCAAAAGCACTTTTTTATATTCTTCTTTTTTCAAATCTACATATTTTTTTACCTCAGGTCTTGGGCCAACCAAACTCATATCACCTTTTAAGACATTAAAAAGTTGAGGGAGTTCATCAAGCTTTGTTTTTCTTAAAAATCTCCCTACTTTTGTAATTCTTGGATCGTCTCCACTTGTTACCAAAGGACCTTTTTTAGGTGCATCAATAACCATTGAGCGAAATTTGTAAAGATTAAACTCTTTAAAATTTTTTCCAACTCTTTTTTGTACAAAAAAAATAGGTCCTTTTGAGCCAAATTTTACTAAAAAAGCAATAACTACAAATAGAGGAGACAAAACAATAAGCCCAAAACTTGAAGCTATAATATCAAATACTCTTTTACCAAATTTTTTATACATTCTTTATAACCTCTAAAAGGTTTGTTATAACATATTCTATCTCACTCTCATTCATATCCGGATAAATTGGCAAAGAAAGACTTTGCTCATACACTTTATTAGCAACTGGATAATCATTATCTTTATATTCAAAACTCTTTTTATAATAAGGATGTTTATGCACAGGAATAAAATGAACACTACAGCCAATTCCTCTTTTTTTTAACTTTTCAATTACTTTATCTCTTTTTGGAACTTTAACTACAAACAAATGCCAAGAGCTCTCTCTATCCTCTTTAATAACTGGCAAAACAATATTTGGATTATCTTTAAAAGCTTGAAAGTATTTTTTTGCAATTGATGCTCTTTTTTGACGCAACATATCTTGCTTTTTTAACTGTACCAAGCCAAGCGCAGCATTCATATCGGTAGTGTTGTATTTATTGCCATTATCTACAACTTCATAATACCAGCTCCCTTTGCTTGTATATCTATCCCAAGCATCACGGCTTATACCATGAAGACGATTTATTCTAATAGTTTTTGCAAAATCTTCATTTGCTGTTGTTGCCATTCCGCCTTCACCAGTAGAGAGCGTTTTGGTAGCATAAAAACTAAAACAGGTTATATCGGTTTTTGGCAATGCACCAATTTTCACCCCTTTATAGGTACTTGGAAGTGCATGTGCTGCATCTTCAATTACTTTTAAATTATATTTTTGAGCAATATCATAAATTTCATCCATATCACACGGTTGTCCTGCAAAATGCACAGGAATAATTACTTTTGTTTTTGAAGTAATTAAACTTTCTATTTTAGAAACATCAATATTATGAGTATCTTCTTGAATATCACATAGCACAGGTTTTGCATTAAAATAGGTAACAACTTCAGCAGTTGCTACAAAAGTATTTGTAGGCACAATAACCTCATCACCTTCTTTTAATCCAATGGCTTTAAGCGCTAAATGTAAAGCTGCGGTTGCACTATTTACACTTATTGCATATTTGGCTCCAATATACTCGCCAAAACGCTGTTCAAACTCTATACTCTTTGGCCCTATTGTAAGCCAACCACTTTTAATTGCTTCTACAACTGCTTCTATCTCTTCATTAGTTGTGTGAGTTTTATGAAACGGTATTTGCATTAGAAAAGTTCCTCAAATTTTTTTGCCAACTGCTCATAAGTAAAGTTTTTAACCACGTATATTTTACCATTTTTACCTAAGATCTCTCTTTGCTCTTTAGACATATTAAATAAAGTTAAAATACCTTGTGCAATCTCTTTGGCATTTTGAGCTCCTACACTAATTCCACAATTTGCCAACTTTATCAAATTACTTTTTCCAGAATCAATTGCATAAACTATAGGTTTTCCACTAAACATATAATCAAATAATTTATTAGGAGAAACACCATATTTAAATAAATTTTCTTTTTTTAATCCTATATAACAAGCATCAAATAAACTTAACATATTTTGCACTTGATGCTTTTTTATAGGTTCAATAAAAATAACATTTTTTAAATTTCCATATTTTTTTATTAAATTATCTTTTTCTTTTCCATTCCCTACAACTATAAATGCTATATCTTTATCTTTTAAGATATTAGCAGCTTCTAAAAAACTATCAAGCGCATTTGCAATACCCACAGTTCCAGTATACCCTATTATAAATTTATTTGTAGGTATTTTATTTTTAATATCTATCGGTAATGGCTCATTTTTTCTCATTTCCTCTAAATCAATTCCATTATTTATCCAAATAAAATCTTTATTAATATTTAAATCTTTTTTTAAATGCTCTCCATAATTTTGTAAAGACGAAACCACATAGTCTGCTTTTTTAATAGCAAATTTCTCACACCAACTCATCATTTTTATTAATGGATTATTGGGTGAAATATTTCCAAGTTCAATTATAGAAAGAGGCCAAATATCTTTAACTTCAAAAATAAATTTAGCATTATACTTTTTTGCAATTTTATATGCTGAAATTACCAAAAAAGGTGCCATTGGAGATGCGATTACAACATCTGGCTTTTTCATTTTTGAAAACGGCAAAAAAAACAATTTTGCACTAAAAACAAACCATTTTAAAACTCTTTTTTTATTTGTTGATTCACCATAATTTGGAACTTTTACCCAAATATAATCTATTCCATCAATATTTTCAAATGTAAAATTTCCATTTATTTTAGGTAGTTTTTTAAAAAGATGCATATATGAAGCTGTTATTATATATACCTTATATCCTTTTTTAACCCACTCTTTTGCAAAATAATAGTTTCTAAACTCCATACCATGATAAGCACTTCCTGCATAATCATTAATTATCCAAATTGTTTTAGCCATTTACAAACTCTTTACAAATTATTTTACTAGATTTTCCTCTACCATATAAATCAATATCAAAATTACTATTAAATTTATGATTGTTATAAATATCAAGTATCTTCTCTTTATCAGCTCCTGCCAATATATTAAAATTATTTTCTAAAAGCTCTACCCATTCCGTCTCATCTCTTAAAGTTATACAAGGTTTTTTAAAGAAAAACGCTTCTTTTTGCAATCCTCCACTATCTGTTATTACCATTTTAGAGTTATCAAGTAACCATACCATTTCCAAATATCCAACTGGTTCAATTACTGTTAAATTATCAATTTTCAATTCTAAATTTTCAATTATCTTTCTTGTTCTTGGATGCAAAGGTAAAATTACTTGAATATCTTTTGCTATTTCATCCAGACTTTCAAAAATATTTTTAAGTCTATTAATATCATCTGTATTTTCAGCTCTATGAACAGTGCTTAAAATAAATTCTTTTTTTATGTCTACATTTTGAGGTTTTTTTGCATATTGTTTATAAAACATTGCCGCATCTTGCATTACATCACCGCTTTTTATAATTTTACATTCAAAATTTTCAAAACCCTCTTTTTTTAAATTTTCTACCGCAGTATCAGTAGGACAAAAAAGCCATTTACTAACTCTATCAGTCAAAATCCTATTTATCTCTTCTGGCATTTTCATATTAAAAGATCTCAAGCCTGCTTCTACATGTGCTATTGGAATATGAAGTTTACTTGATGCAATACTTCCTGCAAGGGTTGAATTTGTATCCCCATAAACCATCACAACATCAGGGTTTTCTCTTAACATTACTTCTTCAAGTTTTACTATCATCTCTCCTGTCATTGCACCATGACTCTTTCCGCCAATACCAAGATAATAATCAGGCTTAGGTATGTGCATTTGCTCAAAAAATATATCACTCATATTGCTATCATAATGTTGTCCTGTATGAACTATAACTTCTTCTAAACTTTTATGTTTTTTTATCTCTCTACTTACTGCCCCAGCTTTTATAAATTGTGGTCTGGCTCCTATTATTGTTAAGATTTTCATTTATTTGTTCCTTTTGATAATAAATAAAAAATAAAAAAAATGAATATAGCAGGAAATATTTGATAAACAAATACTCCTAATAAACCTGAATTTGTTAATGATATTGCTATACCTCCAAAAAGCGGTGTTAGTTTGTTATTAAGTTTAGAATTAACAAAATTCAAAAATATTAATATCAAACATAAAAATATACTAAAAAAAATAACTCCTGCTATACCAAAATTAGCATATGCATCAGAAATTACTCCACTATTTGCATGAGTGTTAGGTAAAAAAAAGGTAGATCCAATAATATGAGAAGACGAGCTCTCATAAGGAGTATAAAAAAAATAATGTGTATATCGAGACAAAAAATTAAAATTATGTTGAGTAAAATAAGAAAAATACAAATCAAATATCTGAGCTGGTAAAATAAAAGTTCTTCTTATAAGGATAGAAATCAATACATCTTTGCTAAAAGCAATATAGATAAATAAACTTAATAATATTGTTCCTATTAAAAAAATTCCTAATTTATATGAATTTATATATTGTTG
>JALVTH010000042.1 GCA_027036015.1 Campylobacteraceae bacterium | reverse complement strand
CGCTCCACATTGCAAATTTCAATACAACTATTGTTTGGGTTCGACATCTTTAGATTTTTCACAAGCAAATATTTTATCAGCATTTCAATACAACTATTGTTTGGGTTCGACACTACCCCTCAAGCCCATTTGCAAATGGGAAATATATTTCAATACAACTATTGTTTGGGTTCGACGCAAATTCTTTTTGGTCTAATTCATCGATTTCATTTATTTCAATACAACTATTGTTTGGGTTCGACGATGCGGTAGTAGTCGGCTTGGATAAATTTTTAGAGGATTTCAATACAACTATTGTTTGGGTTCGACCGCGAGCAACAGCCCCGCTTGGGGCAACTGTAACTTCATTTCAATACAACTATTGTTTGGGTTCGACAATTGTCATCTATATTTGAGAATATATCACATATTAAATTTCAATACAACTATTGTTTGGGTTCGACCTTCCAAAAGTTCTGCCCCCATCTAATCCTCTGCCAATTTCAATACAACTATTGTTTGGGTTCGACCTGATATGAGAGATAAATTTAGAGCAAGGCTTATATTTCAATACAACTATTGTTTGGGTTCGACAGGTGGGCAAGGTTCTGGCTATACATGGAATAACAGATTTCAATACAACTATTGTTTGGGTTCGACTTATCTGCTGCAATATTGTAAGCTACTGCCATCGTTTATTTCAATACAACTATTGTTTGGGTTCGACCGTTAAAAATACTAAAACAAACACAACTAAAAATACATTTCAATACAACTATTGTTTGGGTTCGACTAATAGAGATTTAATAATATTTCCTGCTGTAGCTAATTTCAATACAACTATTGTTTGGGTTCGACGAAGAAAAAGGGCTTACTATATCTTATATTGACAAATTTCAATACAACTATTGTTTGGGTTCGACGATTAAAGAGGACAATGGGCGTGTGCGGTATTTAATTTCAATACAACTATTGTTTGGGTTCGACTTGCTGCTGCTTTGGAGTACCTGCTTGTAAACAGATTTCAATACAACTATTGTTTGGGTTCGACATAATATCTTTATTGACTCCTGTTTTGTCTTGAAATATTTCAATACAACTATTGTTTGGGTTCGACTACTGAAAAAGGGGCGGTAAAGAAGACAGTTAGAGGATTTCAATACAACTATTGTTTGGGTTCGACCATCATGAAATGGAGCTTTTAAAAATACATAAAGCTTTACAAAAACCCATTTCAAGGCAACTTTAACAAAATTTTTCCAACCATTTTTTATTTAACAATAAATTGTTAAAGAGCCTTTTATAAATACTATTATAGCGTATTTTGTTTTAAATAGTAAAAAAGTAGGTTGGAAAAATTAAATAAACATAGAACTACTATCTTTAAAAGGTTTACCTATTTTTTCTTCTTCAAAGCTTGAGCCATTTGGCAGTTTGATAATAGAGATAAAATCTAGCTCTTTATCTATTACCTTTTTAAGCTCATCTCTCATTTTAATCAGTTTAGATGGTGTTATCGCACCTCTAAAAACGCTTTTTTGATGGTGCTGCAGATACTTTTTGCAGATTTTAAAAACTTTTGCAACCCTATTTTTGCCACTCTCGCTCTCTTCATCGGCAATATCATACATTACAAAAACATAATTAAAATTATAATTTTTCATCAACCCCCCAATCACTATCACTATTCACTATCACTAATCACTGTTTCTCTTTCAACAAAAACGGCATAAACTCCCTACCCTCAACTAAAAATTTAATAAGCTTATACCCATCATACTTTATAGCACTTTGATAACTTGTAAGCCGCTTTAACCTTGGATGTTTAAACTTCTCATTAAGCCGCCCTTCAAAAGCTTCTATAAAAATCTTTTTACCATCTTCGTTTAGCAGTGCATAATTTAGCTTTTTTTCAAAATGCTTACTAACTTGCAACTTTTTTCTATTGACCAAATCAAAAATAGTTCTAAAAACAATTATCGGTTTAAAAGCTTCGCTTAAATCTAAACTTAAACTAAACCTCGCTTCACTCGGCTCGTGCAGATAGCTTATGCTTTGGTTCAAATGTGTATGGTAAATTGCAGTTATTGTTTTGGTATAAAGCAAAGAGTTTCCAAAACTAATTAATGCATTCATCGGATTATCTGGCGGTCTCTTAACCCGCTTATTCATCAAGAAATCTTTTGGCAAAAAGTGCTTAAAGCTATCATAAAATCTGTTCCAAATCTGCCCCTCTACAAACAAAACTTGCTTAATATCAATATCCATCTCAAGCATCTTTGGCACTTCTTTTCTTATCCAGTCTAAATACGCTTTTAACTCCTTTTTACCGTGCCGATAGTAGTGATAAAGCACTTCATAAATATTTAGTGCAATTGCCTTAACAATCGCTTTGGCAATAATAAGCCTTTTTTCTACGAAAGCTAAAGATTGCAAAATTGTTAATTTCCCGCTAATTAAATAATCTTTAGGATAAAATGACCCACTATAACCGCCATAATAGTTAAAAAAATGCGCTACCACTCCAGCCTTAGCCAAAAAGTCTAAAAATTTAGAATTTAGGCTCACTTCGTTAAAAAAATATATTTCTCTAACTCCTTCAATTGGAATATAATTCCAGCCTTTTTCATTTTTAAAAGCAATAGAGTTATCTTTGCGCTTAATCTCACCCATACTAAAAATGTATCTTGTTTTCATCTACTCCCCAATTAAGTTCATAATAAGCTTAATTATCAACTCTTTCTCATTTGCTTTAGAAGTTGCAACCAAAAGTGCTAATGCCACCAAGGCATTTGAATTAATTTTAAGCTCTCCCCTTCTATCATACAAATAGTTATTTTTATTTAGAAACAAAATAAACATAAATGCACCTATTCTTTTATTACCATCAACAAATGGGTGATCTTTTACAATATAATAAAACAAATTCGCAGCTTTTTCTTCAATACTTGGCAACAAATCAACCCCGCCAAAAGTTTGATAAATATTTCTAATAATCCCTTTAAAAGAGTTCTCCCTCTCCAATCCAAAAAGGTTAGTTGCCTCATTTTTCTCTATCAAGTTTTGTTTTAACTTCGCAATCTCTTTAACTGCCTCATCATAATCTAAAATAAACTTTGCCTCTTTACCTTTTGGAATCTCAAGCCTATTTTCATCAAATTGATTTAATAAAACCCAGCTTTTAGCATATTTTGTAACAATATCTAAAAAACCTTTTGCCTCAATCTCACCCAGATTTTGACTCTTTATAGCCCTTTGTAAAAACTCTATCTCTTTTTGAAACTCGCTAAAATTCTTCTCTAAACGCTTTTGATTTAGCGCATACCCTTTTAAGATATAGCTTTTTAAAACTTTTGTTGCCCATTGTCTAAATTTGGTTGCTTTTTTGCTATTTACTCTGTATCCAACGGAGATAATTACATCCAAATTGTAATACTCTACTTGATATGTTTTGCCATCAGCAGCAGTTGTTGCAATTTTTGCAACAACTGAATTTCTATCCAATTCGCCACTCTTAAAAACATTATTTATATGCCTTGAGATAACCGACTTATCTCTGCCAAAAAGTTCACACATCTGCTTTTGAGTAATCCAAATCGTCTCATCTTCAACTTTAGCCTGAACCTCAATTTCACCATCTATAAATTTTACTATATCACCCATTGCAATTCTTTTTTTCTTAAAATTATAACAAGTTATTCTCTTTAGCTTTAAATTACTGCTAATGCTTACTACTCTTACTCTTCATCACTAAAGAAAAACCATCCAAGCCCAAACCCTAATAGAAAATTTTCTAAAGCAAAAGAGCTTTTTTTATTAAGGTGTTTTGCTAACAAAGCAGCTTCACAAGCTACATTTATCTCTAAGTCCACCTCCCCTTCGCCACCTTTTAAAATAATATTTTCAAGCTTTATAAAGAAAATCTCTACATCTTTTACTATCTTTTTTATTATTGCTCTATATATTTGCAAGGCTGTATCATTACTATATTTTTCTAACTCTTTATATAAACCTTTTAACTTATCAATTTCAAAAAGAATATCTTCTAAAGATGGCTCTATCTCTAAACTTGCCATAAAATAATCGGAGTAATTTTTTAAAAACTTTTTTGATAACTCATTTTTTACTATATTACCAAGCATCTCTAAACTCTTTTGAAGCGTCTCATTTAAATAATTATAATCAATGTATATATAGTATTTTTCAAATCTTTCAAAATCAACTATTTTCATTCTATAACTATCAATTAATGCAGCAAGTTCTCTATATTCATCCATCGCAACTCCTTACAAAAAACAATACTCATAATATGCACACTTTCTACACTTGCTCTCATATTTAGGATTTGGCGGAGTGTCTTGGCTAATAATTTTTTCTATATCTGCCAAAACTTCTTCAAGCTTTTTGCGGTTTTCTTCGTCCAATTCAACAGTAAAACGCTTTTTATTTTGCTTTTTCTTTTCAAATACTTCAAGCCTACCCTTTTTCTTCACCCCAACCTGCTCTAACTTATAAAGATACAAAAGCAGCTGCCACTTCGCCGCCTCTATATCGCTATCACTTTTTTTTACCTCAACTACATAATCTTTCGTAATCTTATCAAGTTTAATATTCTCAAATGATACTTCATCTACCCTATCTTCACTAATCTCATGCAAAACCCGCCCAATCCGCACATCTTCGCTGTTATCTTCTAAATTTATACGGTTAGCGTGGAGCCAAAGTTGAGTTTTACAGTGAAAATAATAGTTTATTAGAGTTCCATTTATCTTCATAAAAAATCAAATTCCTTTTCTTGATTTTCCAAAAATTTTTTCCTATCAAACTTAAAATCTTCACTTATATACTCTTCATACTCACTAAAAAGATATATTCCACAACACTCATCACTAAATCTATCAAGTTTTTTACTATATGGAAGATTAAATATAAAAAATTGCATATAAAAGTTAAGTTTTGATTTTTCTATCTCTTTTTGGGCAAAATTTTCTATCTCATTTAGTTCTTTTAATCTCTCCCAAATATTCCAACCATCTAAATAGCCATCTTTTACAAGCTCTTTATCAAAAAGCTTTATAAACTCTTTATCAATTTTTAACTTATATGGGAAAAAGAGAGTTATCCCACTTGATTTGATTAACTGCATCTTTTTATAAATCTTTTTAAACTCTAACCTTTGCAAAAGATTTAAAAACTCTTTTTTATTAGTTTGCAATCCTTCAAATTTATCTTTTTTGCTTTCTAATCTTTTTAAAACTACTTCATAACATTTTTCAAAATCTTTTTGCAAAAAATAATCTCTAACTTCTTTATTTTGCAAATTAACTTCAAGTCTATTATCGCCTCTATAGATATCTTCAGTTTTATCATAATTAAAAAAGTAGGCTTTTCCAATGCTTAGGGCATTTCTATTTATTCGTCCTAAAAACTGCTCATCACTATCAAAAGTAGAGATATCCTTAAGACCTAGCTCCATATCAATATCAACTCCAGCCTCAATAACCTGAGTTGCTACAATAATTATTTTTTTAGCTTCTCTTGTTCGTCTAATAACTTTTTCTCTAAAGAGTCTATTATCATCTCCACTTAACTCATACACCTCATATTCATCTAAATCTTTGATATACTCATAAAACTCTCTTGCACTGCTTTTTTTGATAAACTCTATTAAAACCTTGTTTGCCTCTAAAGCCTTTTGCTTTAAAATTTCAAAATCCACCTCTTTATCTAAAAGAGAAAAATCCACCTCAACCCTATCTTTAAACAAAGGATTTAAAAAATACTTTCTACTATCAAGCAATTCTACAAATCTTTCTTTTTTTTCTAAAAGTCTATCAATTTTTGGCAATGTTGCACTCATAATAATGATTTTGAGATTTAAAAGTTTAGAAAATGAGTTAAAAAACTCAACCATATACCACCAAAGATTATTGTCATAACTTTGAATTTCATCTAAAATAATTACACTTCCATAAAGCTGCCAAAGTGCAAAATTAGCTTCTTTATTTATGCCAAAAAGTATCTCAAAAAGATTCACATGAGTAGTTAAAATCAGTTCATAATGGTAAAAAAGACGGTTTAGATAGATTTTTTCATACTGTTTCGGGTCATCCTCTTCATCACCTTTTATAGGTGTAATAGAGTTTATCACTGAAAAATCAAGTGAGTTAAAAATTTCTGCTATTTTATCTTTTGTTTGCTCTACAAGTGTATTAAACGGAAAAATATAAAAAATCTTTTTTGGATTTAGCTGTAAGGCAAGATTTAAAGAGATTAAGGTTTTTCCAGCACCTGTTGGAGCTTGAAGATAAAAAATATTTTTCGATTTATCAAGATTACTTTCAGCTTCCAAAAACATCTCGCTTCTTAGCTTATCAATAGGCTTTTGATAATTTGAGGCTCTGATATTTTTTATTATTTTAAAATCCTCAAACTCCTCTCTTGCTTTTTTGACATCCAACAAACCAAAACTATCCACTTTTATATCAGCCATATACTCTAAAGTGGCATAATAATCAGCACTAATTAGCAGTGAAAAAATAAACTTAACAGTTATAAAAGTTTCTATATCAAAATAACTAAATTCTAATGTAATTTGCCTATTTTCACCTAAATCCAAATTTAGCTTTTGCACAAACTCATCAAACTCATCTATTTTTGAGTGATGTTTTGCTATCAAAAAACTAAGAGCCGTTAGTAAAAATAGCTTTTTTTCAAACTCACTATCATTCTCTTCATTTGCCACCTCTTCAATATACTTTTCAAAAAATAGCTTCGCTCCTAAAAAGGAGTGTTTTGAGCTTTTTACTTCCTTTCTCTCACACTCTTCTTCAAATGCTTCATTTCTCATCTTTATATACTGAAAACAAGGATTTCTCTTCCCCTCATCATGCAAAATAATCGCATCAAAAATAAGCCTCTTTACAAACTTCCTATCTTTTATTTTAAAACTATCGATAATTTTTTCTAAATCTATCTCTTTTTCTTGGACAATTTTTTGGAGATAGTTTTCTACTAATGCTTTATGCTCTGCAAGTTTTTCTGGGGGTTTTGTTGGGTGGGTGTGGGAGAAAAAAATCATAATATTCTTTCAATATTTCCAAATTGAACGTTTAATTTTATAACTCTATATAATCCATTAATTTTTTTAATAATAGT
>JALVTH010000041.1 GCA_027036015.1 Campylobacteraceae bacterium | reverse complement strand
TTTCTACTTTTAACTTTCCATTAAATTGATGGACAAAACTATTAATTGCATAAAGATAGATTCCTTTATAGCTATTTGCATTTTCTATGAAAATTGGATGAAAATTATTTTCAATAATTTTTTGAAGTAAAGGAGTTAATTCTAAATAGTTATCAACAGAAATGATGAGCTCTTTTGATTTTGGTAAAAGTGAAACATGAGCAATAGCATTTGTAATATTATGTTCTTTAAATTGTAAAAGTGCTATTAAATATAAAATATTGGTTAAGAGTTCTTTATTAAATTTTATTGGACCATCATAATCAATCGATTGGACAATATTTAATTTATAGATTTTATTATTTTCTTGATATTGGATGTTAAGCGTATCTAAAAAGTTTGATAAAAGGAGTGTTTCTTTTTTATAACTATTTGCTAAAGTGCTATTTAAATAGAGTTTTGCTTCATAAAGACTACATTTAATTGTCTGAATTTCATTTGTTAATGGAAGTTTTTCTTCGAGCATAAAGAGTGATTTATTAATTAAGTTATATAAGTAGCGATTTTGATTTTGTAATTCTTTTTTACTTACAAGAAGCAAATCTTGTTTGTTTGATTGTTTCTTTTTCAGTAAAAAAAGTATGAGGCAAAATAATAAAATAATTATTGCACTTACTATTGCAGCGTAACTATTTATTTGAATGTTTTGTAAGTAAGTCATAAAGTTATTGGCTTGTGCAATAGTATTAAAACTTAGAATTAATAAAAACTTATTTAAAAAACGCAAGCTCTTAATCCTTTTTTGATAGAATAGTAAAATTATACTATAAAAAATGCAAAATTGTGTAAAATATAACAAAAAATATAGTAAAAAAATGTATTTTTTTCAAGAAAAGGAAAGAAAATCGATATATTTTTTAATATTTAAGGATTGCCATGGCAAAAAAAACAAAACTTTTTGAATGTCAACACTGCGGCTTTCAATCTCCAAGATGGATGGGAAAGTGTCCAAATTGTAACTCATGGGATAGTATGATTGAATTAAATAGCGAACAAATTCAATATTTAAAAAGTAGTTCCAAAAAACCAAAATACTCTTCAAAAGCTTTGCCAATTACCGAAGTTGAATCTGAAGAGATATTACGCTTTAGCAGTGGTTCAAGAGAGCTTGATTTGGTTTTGGGTGGAGGTATTGTTAAAGGAGCTTTAACTCTTATTGGAGGAAGTCCTGGTATAGGAAAGTCAACTTTACTTTTAAAAATCGCGGGTAATTTAGCAGTTAATAATAAAAATGTGCTTTATGTGTCTGGAGAAGAGTCTGCTTCGCAAATAAAACTAAGAGCCAATCGTTTGGGAGTGGTTCATAAAAACCTTTTTCTTTTGGCTGAGACGAACATGGAAGAGATATTAAGCGAAATTGAAAATAGAGCCTATGAATTAATCGTTATAGATTCTATTCAAACGCTTTTTTTGCCTGAACTCTCAAGTGCACCAGGCTCTATTACGCAAGTTAGAGCCCTTACTTTTGAATTGATGCGTATTGCAAAATCAAAAGAGATTCCAATTTTTATTATAGGACATATTACAAAAGAAGGCTCTATTGCTGGACCAAGAGTTTTAGAACACATGGTAGATACGGTGCTTTATTTTGAAGGAGATAGCAATAGTGATTTAAGACTTTTGAGAGGTTTTAAAAATCGCTTTGGCTCTACCAATGAAGTTGGTATTTTTGAGATGGATGCAAAAGGACTCAATGATGCAAAGAGTATGAGTGAGCGCTTTTTTCATAAAAATTCTCTTGAAACAGGCTCAGCCTTGACAATTATTATGGAAGGAAGTAGACCTTTAGTGATTGAAGTGCAAGCTTTAGTGAGCGAGAGTTATTCTCATCCAAAAAGAAGTGCAACGGGCTATGATTTAAATCGATTACATATGCTTTTAGCACTTTTAGAAAAAAAGCTTGGACTTCCTTTTGGCACTTATGATATATTTATCAACGTTGTTGGGGGAATGAAAATTAGTGAGCCAAGTGCCGATTTAGCAGTTGTTGCTGCAATTTTAAGTAGTTTTAGAGATCGAAAGTTGAGTGCTAAAACTCTTTTTATGGGAGAAGTTAGTTTAACAGGAGAGATTAGAGAAATTCCAAATTTAATGCAGCGCTTAAAAGAAGCAAAGGCACAAGGATTTAGCAAGGCTATTGTTCCAAGTAAGCCAATTGAGCAAACAGAAATTAAATGTTATATTACAAAAAGTGTAGAAAAAATTATTGAGTGGATGTAGGATGATTCGAATAGGATGTGATATCGTTGCTATTGAGAGAGTGAAAAAAGCTTATGAAAAATTTGGCAAAAAGTTTTTAAAGCGATTTTTGGATGAAGAGGAAATTGCTTTAATTAAAAAAGAAGAGAGCATTGCTGGCTTTTGGGCAGCAAAAGAGGCCATTGCAAAAGCTTTACATACAGGAATTGGAGAGGAACTTTCCTTTTTGGATATAAAACTTTATAAAATTAACAATGTGCCATATTTTACAATAAAAAGCAAAAAATTTACTATAATAGATTCATCTTTATCAATTGCGCATGATGGGGGATTTGCAATTGCTAATGCAATAATAGTATTGAAAGGAACCGAGTGAATAAAAAAATTTTTATAGTTATGATAATAAGTTTTTTCTTTAGTGGATGTGCTTTAATTAATGGAGTTAAAAAGATTATAACTCCTTATCATCCATCATCGCAAGCAAAAGTTGTAGAAATTAGCGAAAAAAAGCATCAAAAAGTCGTTCAAATAAAACAAATAGCAAGAGAAAAAGAGATTTCAAAAATTAAATCCCAAGTTCAAACAAAAAAGAAATTTCAAAAAAAAGACAAAGCTACAAAATTTTATAAAAAAATTCATAAAAAAATTGCAAAAAAAAGATTGAAAGAAGAGCCTTTTAGCATTAAAAGCAAAGAAAAAGACCCAGAGCTTTTAGGTCCTCAAACGACTTGGAAAAACAATCCTTTAACTAAAAAGGAAGAATTAATTAAAAAAGGATAGGCTTAGCCTCCTCCTACAAAGTGTAAAAGTTCAATTTTATCGTTTTCTTTAATAATATAGTTAGGCCAATTTTCTTTTTTTACAACTTGCATGTTAACGGCTGCTGCCATTACTTTATCTTCTATTTGAAGCATCGTAATTAACTCTTTAATTGTTGTATTTGGACTTATCTCTTTTTTTTCTCCATTGACGATAATTTGCATTTTTATCCTTTATTTGCTTTTTTTTGTTATACAACAATTTAGCTTTAAAATTTACCAAATCTTTACCTAAACTCAAGTAAAATATAATAAAAAACTTAAAGGTAGATTCAATGAGAATACATTTTTTTTATTTTGCATTAGTAATGATTTTATTAAGTGCTTGTGCTACGCCATTTTCAAAAGTAAAACCTAAAAAGCCTAATTCTCAAGAAATTGGAGTAGAAGTTGTAGAAAAAGTTCCTCTCAAAGAGACGCAAGTTGAGCCAATTCAAGATGGTGGGGTAGTAACAAATGAGCCTAAAAAACATCTCTCAAAAGCTGAAGCTTACTTAAAAACTCCAGAGCCTTTTAGTTTAGAAAGTCACGAAGAAGATCCAGAGCTTTTAGGACCTCAAACAACACTTAAAAAACCTCTTTTAGAAAAAGAAGAAGAGGCAAAAGAAGCTTTAGATTCAAATACAACTACACTTGAATCCAATAGCTCAAAACGAAAAAAGCAGCTTTAATTACTTTTTAGCTGCTGCTCTTTTTTTACACGCGGCTGCATCGATACAAAGATAACCTTTACCTTTTTTAGCTTTTTTGAGCTCTTCTTTATTGGTATTGCCACACTTTTTACAAGCAATCTTTTGGCTTTCTTCTTGAGTGTTTTCTAATTTTGCTTCTGGTCTCATTGCAGGAAAGAGTAAGACATCTCTAATTGAGTGTTGATTGGTTAAAAGCATAACGAGTCTATCAATTCCAATTCCTTCACCAGCGGTTGGTGCCATTGCATAACTGAGAGCTCTTACAAAATCTAAATCCATATGCATTGCTTCATCATCGCTCTCTTTCGCTTTAACTTGCTCTACAAAGCGCTCATATTGATCAATTGGATCATTTAACTCATTAAAACCATTTGCAATTTCTTTACCAGCAATAAAAAGTTCAAAGCGATCAGTTAAGAATGGATCTTCGTCATTTCTTCTTGCAAGAGGGCTAATATCAACTGGATAATGGGTTAAAAAGGTTGGATTAATTAACTCTTTTTCAATAAATTCATCAAAAATCTCTTCTTGAATCTTGCCAAGTGACAAATTACTATCTACTTCAATACCTTTTTCTTTTAAAAAGGAAAGGAGCGCTTTTTTGTTTCTTACATCTTCTTTTTTTACTCCAGCAATTTCAACAAGAGCATCTTCCCATCTTATACGTTTAAACGGCGTTGAAAAGTCTATTTCTATCTCGCCATATGGAAGTTTTTTAGGAAGATTAAGTTCTTTAAATAAACGTTCAAAAAGTTCTTCGGTCAAATTCATTAAATCTTCAAAATTATGATAAGCCCAATAAAATTCTAATGAGGTAAATTCGGGATTGTGCGTATGATCAATTCCTTCGTTTCTAAAATTTCTATTAATTTCAAAAACAGCTTCCATTCCACCTACAATGAGGCGCTTTAGATAAAGCTCAGGTGCAATGCGTAAATATCGATCTACGCCTAAAGCATTATGATGCGTAATAAAAGGTTTAGCATTAGCTCCACCTGGAATTGGATGCATCATAGGTGTTTCAACTTCTAAAAAGCTTTTTTCTTCAAAAAAGCTTCGAATCATAGAGATGATTTTAGAACGCAAAATAAAAACGTTTTTTACTTCTGGATTCATAATCATATCTAAATAGCGTTGACGATATCTTGTTTCTTGATCTTGAAGGCCATGAAACTTTTCTGGTAATGGAAAAATAGCTTTTGAGACAATTTTCATCTCTTTACAATGCAGTGTTAACTCTCCAGTTTTTGTAACAAAAGGATACCCTTTTACTTGAATGATATCTCCAACTTCAAAAAGTTTTTTTGCAATGTTGTTATAAAAACCTTCTGGCAATTCGTCGCGATTATAGTAAATTTGAACGAGCCCCTCACTATCTTCAATTTTGGCAAATGCAGCTTTTCCCATAATTCTAATAAATTTAATTCGACCAGTGAGCGTTACTTCTTCATCTTCTTTTGCTTCTTGCTCTTTTAAATATGAAAATTTTTCTTTAAACTCTTGAGAGCTCATTCCTTTTGTAATATTAGTTGGATATGGATTAATTCCAGCTTCTCTTAAAAGATTTGCTTTTTTGATTCGCTCTTGAACGTAAGGATTATCAAAAATCAAAGTTAACTCCTATATAGTTTTTTTTGGCATTCTTGACAAATTCCAATAATTTTAAGGCTATGGCCTAACATTTTGAAATTATATTTTTTTGTAACTTCAATTTGTCTTGCTTCTATAAGATTATCTATAAATTCTACTATTTTTCCGCATTCAATACAGACTAAGTGATCATGATGTTCTTTATACCCAATTTCATATTTTTTGCCATCTTTATCAAAAGAGATTGATTCAACCAATCCCTCTTCTTCAAAAAGGGCCAAAGTGCGATAAATAGTTGCAATTCCAATCTTAATGGTTGGATGCTCTTTTTTAATGAGGCTTAAAATTTCTTCTGGAGAGTGATGACCACTATGTTCAAAAAGGGTTTGTAATATAATTTCGCGTTGACGCGTATATTTAAGGCCGCGTTTTTTAATAACGCGTTTTAATTCCTCCAATAAATCACTAAAGTTTTGCATCAATTTACCACTATTAATAGTAATAAAGATATTTTTTTGAAGGTGCTGTGATATTTAAAATGTCTCTTCCCGTATCTTTTAAAAAGCGATAAACTATTCCATTGCCATATTTATATTTTGTTTCATGAAAAAGTTTTGTTTTGGTATGAAAAATATAAATAACGACTGAAAAAATGATAAAATAACGAAGGAAAGATAAAAAAAGAGAAGCAGCTGTTTCATATTTGCCAGTAGGTTTTTTATCGCCAATAAGACCTTTGAGGTATTTACTAATAAATCGCCCTAAAAAGAAGAAGAAAACAAAAATTAAAATAATTCCCATTGAGTTTAAAAAGCTAATAGAGACGTTTTTTGTAATATGAACGTATACAAATTTAGCAAATGCCACGTGAAAGCAAGATGCTGCAAAAATACTTCCTACAATTGTCGTTGTAGAAAAAAGTTCATCAATTACATTACTTGACATTGCTTTAAGTGTTAAAAGTAAAAGTGCTAAAATTAAGGCTACGTCAATTAAGTTAAAAATTAAAGCATCATGCGCGTAAGTCATTAATCATCCTTTTAATGAAGTCCTAATTGTCGTTTTAGTTCGTCTGGGTAATAGGCAAACTCAATAGCTGTATCTATTTCTATTATACCTTTATTAATTAAATCTACTAAATTTTTCGTTTGTGTTTGCATACCAGTTGTGTTTTGTCCAAGTTGCATCGTTGAATAGATTTGATGCACTTTATTTTCGCGAATAAGGTTTGCTATAGCATCGTTATTAATCATAATTTCCCAAACGGCAACTCTTCCTCCACCAATTTTTGGTAAAAGAGCTTGTGAAATGATAGCTTTTAATGAGCTTGCAAGCATAGCTTTAACTTGTGCTTGAGCTGAGCCTTCAAAACTATCTAAAATTCTGTTGATTGAATTAGGAGCTGAGTTGGTATGAAGCGTTCCAAGGACTAAATGTCCTGTTTCAGCCGCCGTTAAAGCTGCTGCAATCGTTTCTGGATCGCGCATCTCACCAATTAAGATAATGTCTGGATCTTGACGCAAAACATATTTAAGTCCACTTTGAAAATCTTTGGTGTCGCTTTCTACTTCTCTATGCGAAATGGTGCTTAAAAGTGGTTTGTGTAAAAACTCAACTGGATCTTCAATCGTTACGATATGTTTTCTTTGTGTTTTATTAATTTCATGTATCATAGACGCTAAAGTCGTTGATTTTCCAGAACCTGTTGGACCAGTTACTAAAATTAAACCTCTTGGAAGTTTTGTTAATCGTTTAAAAACTTCTGGTGCATTAATATCTTCTAAATCAGGGATTGATGATGGAATAAGGCGTAATGCGGCTGAAGTTTCACTTAATGTTTTATAGATATTAAAACGAAATCTTGCTTTTTCAAAAACAAACATTCCATCAATTTCGCCGCGCTCTTTTAGTCTTTTAATTTGATTTTCACGTAAATAAGGAAAACAAAGCTCTTCTACCATTCTTCCAGTTAGAGTGGGATAGTTGAGTTTATGAAGTTTTCCATCAATTCGTAAAGATGGTTTATCTCCACTTACAAGATGTAAATCGGATGCATTATTGTCTAAAACACTTTGAATTAATGGTAAAATCTTTTCCATAGGCTCACTCGATAATTGCTGGAACTATAAAAAAATTATCATCACTATTTGGGGCATGTTTTAAAATCTCGTTAGAAATATTTTCATCTTTTTTTACCACATCTTCTCTTATTGGTGTGCCACCTTCTAAGGTAGAAAAGTAGCTATCTACATTTGTAGTATCAAGTTCATTTAAATTTTCAACATACCCAATAATCTCGTTTAATTGTTGTAAAATTTCTTCTTTTTTTTCTTCTTCAACATATAAAGCAGAGAGTTTTTCCAAATTACCGAGTAACTTTTGATCTATTTTCACGATTTTACACCTTAGCTTAAGATAATTTTTTAAATTATATTAGAAAAAGGCTTTAAATTTTATGGAGTATGCTATAATTTTGCAAAATTATCCAATAAAGGGTATCGAAAATGAAACAAATTGATATGAGTTCAAAAGAATTTTTAGATGAAATGGAAAAAACGAAAAAATTTACTGATAAAGTATGCAAGCAATTTGGTTGGGTTTATCATCCAGATCATGAAGTAGTTGAAAGTGTTCAAATGGGGCTTGCAAGACATAAACTATTATATGGAAAAAGATTTTGTCCATGTTTTATGGTAATTGAAGAGGATGGAAAATTTAAAAGTGCAGATGATAGAATTTGTCCTTGCAAACCTGCCATTGAAAAAGAGGTTCCAAATGAAGGTAAATGCCATTGTGGAATTTTTTGTTCTCCAGAATTTGTGCAAAATTATAATAAAGAGGCTTAATGGATGTAATTGATCTTTTTATTAAACTACTTTCAAAGAAATCTATTACTCCAAATGATGGAGGAATTTTAGATTTTATTCAAGAGTATTTGGGTGATTTTGATTCTTTTCGTTTTGATAAAGGTGAAATCAAAGCTCTATTTTTAACGAAAAAATTTAAAGAGGGTCCTCATCTTTGTTTTAGCGGACATGTTGATGTTGTGCCGCCAGGAGATGGATGGCAAAGTGCACCTTTTGTTCCTAAAGTTGAAAATGGTTTTATTTATGCAAGAGGCGCTCAAGATATGAAAAGTGGTGTTGCTGCATTTACCCAAGCAATCAAAGAGTTAAAAGAATTTAATGGAAGAGTCTCTTTACTATTAACCTCTGATGAAGAGGGCGATGGAATTGGCACACAAAATGCCCTAAAAGCTTTGCAAGAGAAAAATCTTTTACCAGATTTTGTCATTGTAGCCGAACCAACGTGCGAAGAGCAATTTGGCGATGCAATAAAGATTGGAAGAAGAGGTTCAATTAATGGTGTCTTAAAACTTTTTGGCGTCCAAGGACATGCAGCTTATCCACAAAAAGCAAAAAATCCCATTGATATGATTGCACCTATTTTGCCAAAAATTGCTGGGGTGGATTTAGATAATGGAGATGAATATTTTGCTCCAAGTAAATTTGTCATTACCGATATAAGAGCAGGAATGGAAGTAACAAATGTAACGCCAGGACTTTTAAAAATGATGTTTAATGTAAGAAATTCTACTAAAACTTTAAAAGAAGATATTTTAGCTTTTCTTCAAAAACATTTTGATGGATTAGATTATGAAGTAAAGCTTACTCAATCTGCCTATCCTTTTGTTACAAATCATAATAGTAAAGTAGTAAAAATATTAGAAAAAGCTATTAAAAAAGTAACGAATATTACTCCAAAACACTCAACAGCTGGTGGAACAAGTGATGCAAGATTTTTTGGGAAATTAGGTATTGATACGATAGAATTTGGAGTAAAAAACGATACGATTCACGCACCGAATGAGCGAACTTCTATTAAAGAAGTCCAAGAACTTTATTTTGTTTTTAAAGAAGTGTTAAAAGAGTTTTAAATGATAATAGATAAAAGTTGGCTAATACTTATTACCTTTTTTTTTGAAGTCATTGAGCTTTTTTTGTTTTATTCGGATACTTTAAAGAAGACTTTATTAAAACTTTTATCCTATTACAAAAAATCGATTTTTTATTTTTTCTTTTTACATTTTGGCTATTTGTGGCTTTTATTTTTGGTGCTTTTTATGCACAATTTTCATTGGGCTTTGATGGTAGCAATTATTTTTAAAAGTTTTGATATTTTAACGCAAATTGAGCTTATTAAAAAGTTACAACAAGCGAATATGGGAAGCGAGATGAAAGCACTTTTAGAGATGAAAATGCCTTTTTGGGCACTTTTAATTGGTCCACTTACCTATCCATACTTGGTTTATATTGCATTTTCTTAAGAAAGGATTATTTTTGAGTCAAATGCTTTTAGAAGCTATTAATATTGCAAAAAGTTTTGATTACGAGCTTTTTTCTAAAGTTAATCTAAACTTAAAAGAGGGAGAATCCATTGCTATTATGGGAAGAAGCGGAAGCGGAAAGTCAACACTTCTTCACATTCTTTCTACTTTGCTAAAACCAGATAAGGGTGAAGTTTTTCTTTTTGGTGAAAATATCTATACTTTGAAAGCTAAAGAGTTAGAGCAAATTCGAAGAAAAAAGATTGGAATAATTTTTCAATCACATTATCTTTTTAAGGGAATGAGTGTCAAAGATAACATTGAAGCTGCAACGCTTTTAGCCCAAACCAATTTTGATAAAGAGATTGTAAAGCTTCTTGAGATTGATCATTTGTTAGAAAAAAAAGTTAGTGAAATTTCTGGTGGTCAGCAACAGCGAGTCTCTATTGCAAGAGTTTTAAGTAAAAAGCCCAAAATTATTTTTGCTGATGAGCCAACGGGAAATTTAGATAAAGAGACGGCAAATTTAGTTATGGATGTATTAAACGAATATGTAAAGCGTTTTAATGCGGCTTTATTTTTAGTAACGCACGATAGAGATATTGCTCAAAAGACGCAAAAAATTTTGCTTTTAGAAGAGAAAAAGCTTCTTTTGTAAAATTAAGAGAGTAATTAATTTAATATGATATAATATCATAAATCAAAGAGGTTAGGGAATGAGACAAATTTTTTTAATAGTTACAACAATTTTTTTATTTAGTGCTTGTAGCAGTTGGTTTCCTAATCCTTTTAGCTCAAACGCTTTTGAAGTAAGAGAAGGCTATCTATCTCTTGGTAAAATTAACGAAAACATTGCAAAACAACTTCCGCTTACGCAAAAAGTAGGGCAAAACTCTATAAAAATTACTTCAGTCGTTGCATATGCTGGTGAAGATAAAAAGAGTTTAATCGTAGATAGTGAATTTATTTTTACAAGTTTTGAAATTCCAGAAGGTGTTGGGGTCGTTGCAAGAGCAAAATCTTCAATAAGTTACGATCCTCAAACCAAAGAGTTTCATTTTGCAAATGTAAAAGTATTGAAATTAAAATTTTTAAAAGAAGAACTTTTAGAGTATGTCTCACCCATGCAAGAGAAATTTATTGTTGATGGCTTAAAATATGAATTAGAAAATTTAATTTTGCATAAATCAAGAAAGCGCTTAAAACCAATTAAATCTATAAGTGTCAAAGAGGGGAAAATTAAAGTTGTGTTTCAATAAATCGAAACACTAACTTTTTATTTTACAAAGAAAAGAGTCGTTTTCAAACAATTTTTATGAGAATTTAGCTATAAATACATTATTATTTTTGAGGATAAGGATGCTTATGAGTTATGAGATTGAAAAGGTAGATCCAGAGATTTTTGAAGCTATTGAAAATGAGCTTAAACGCCAAAACGAACATCTTGAAATGATTGCAAGCGAAAACTTTACCTTCCCAGCTGTAATGGAAGCAATGGGAAGCGTTTTTACGAATAAATATGCAGAAGGTTATCCTAATAAAAGATATTACGGTGGATGTGAGAATGCCGATAGAGTAGAGCAAATTGCCATAGAAAGACTTAAAAAGCTTTTTGGCTGTGAATATGCAAATGTTCAGCCTCATTCTGGAAGCCAAGCCAATGGAGCTGTTTATGCCGCACTTTTAAAACCATACGATAAGATTTTAGGAATGGATTTAAGCCATGGTGGGCATTTGACACATGGTTCTAAAGCAAGTTTTTCTGGGAAAAATTATCAAAGTTTTACTTATGGTGTTGAGCTTGATGGTAGAATTAATTATGATAAAGTAAGAGAGATTGCAAAAATTGTTAAACCAAAAATTATCGTTTGTGGTGCAAGCGCATACCCACGAGAAATTGATTTTAAAAAGTTTAGAGAAATTGCTGACGAAGTTGGTGCTTATTTAATGGCAGATATTGCACATATTGCTGGTCTTGTTGCAGCAGGAGAGCATATGAGTCCATTTCCATATGCGCACGTTGTAACAACTACAACACATAAAACGCTTCGAGGCCCAAGAGGTGGAGCAATTATGACAAATGATGAAGAGCTTGCTAAAAAGATTAATTCAGCAATTTTCCCAGGACTTCAAGGTGGACCTTTAGTGCATGTAATTGCGGCAAAAGCTGTTGGATTTAAATATAATTTAGCACCACAATGGAAAGAGTATGCAAAACAGGTTAAAGCAAACGCAAAAGTTTTAGCTGAAGTTTTAATGCAAAGAGGCTATAACGTAGTTAGTGGAGGAACAGATAACCATTTAGTTCTTGTTAGCTTTTTAGATAGAGACTTTAGCGGTAAAGATGCAGATGCAGCCTTGGGTGCAGCTGGAATTACTGTTAATAAAAATACAGTC
Organism: Campylobacteraceae bacterium; assembly: GCA_027036015.1. Classification (GTDB taxonomy): domain Bacteria; phylum Campylobacterota; class Campylobacteria; order Campylobacterales; family Sulfurovaceae; genus JAADEQ01. The sequence goes on along the minus strand of JALVTH010000041.1, from coordinate 20,892 downwards.
CCAGGAGAAACAAGAAGTCCATTTGTTACAAGTGGAATTAGAATTGGCTCACCTGCTTTAACGGCAAGGGGAATGAAAGAAAAAGAGTTTGAATGGATTGCAAATAAAATTGCCGATGTTTTAGATAACATTAACGATAGTGCTCTTCATGCTAAAATTAAAGAAGAAGTAAAAGAGTTAGCAAGTAATTTTATTATCTATGATAGACCAATCTACTAATATTGAAAAGCTCCTTTTGGAGCTAACAAAAAGTGTTGATTGCTATTATATTAAACAAGCTTCTTTAATCTCTTCAAAAAATAAAAATGGACATTATGTTTATTCTCACTTTTTACCTGTGCGTAAAAAAGTTGATAAGACTTTAATAAAACAGCATTTAAACAAAGAGCTCACCATTGCAATATCGTTAAAGAACTTAAATGCATTGGTTTTTGAGTATCGAGGCAAGGAGGCATTTGCTTTTGGTACGCTTTTGTTTCGAATTTTAAAAGAAAATCATCTTCAAGGAAAAATTTTAGAATACTCTTTTGATAAGCTTTTAATTTTTATAGAGTTTCCGAACAAAAGGGAATTAAAAGAAAAAAGAGTCCTTCTTTCAGCCAAAATAAAAGATTTAATCCCACAAGATTGGAGAATTTTACCAATTGACTCAAAACCAGAATTAGGAAATTTAATTATTTTGCCAAGAGAAATCATCCAAGAGCCTTGGTGAAATTTGAAATTTTTTATATTAACCAATATGATTATTTATTTTTTTGTGGTATAATGACTCAAGATAAGTTTTGATAGGAGTATAGTATGAGTGAACAAAGCGTAAACGAGAAAAATTTGGACGATTTAATTTTGGAAGAGCCAGAGCCAAGTAACAATAAAAAAGGTCTGCTTCTAATTTTAGGGTTAGTTGTCTTGCTTTTAATTATTGGAGTTGTGCTTGCTAATATGATTATTGGCGGAGGAGAAGAGAGCAATAAAACGCAACAAGTGCAAGAACAACAATTAGCAACTGTTGATAATGGTGGCGCTGAGAATGAAAAGGTAGCAATGAGTGAGAGTAAAAATGAAAATTTAGATAACGATTTAGCTCCACTTGATAATGAGGGCTTAGATAAAGCAGATATAGATGTGGTTGAGCCAAAAGAAGATGATATAAATGCAAAAGAGGCTGTAACTGCCGCAGCTGCAACTGCTACAGCTGCGGCTGCAAAAAGTGTAATGGAAAATAAAAAAGAAAGAGCCAAAAAAATAATTTATCACAAAAAGCCAAAAGTGCATAAAAAACATATTGTTCACAAAGCTCCTATCTATAAGCGAGTAGTAAGTTATGGAGGAGCTGGAAGCGTTTATATTCAGGTAGGTTCTTTTGCTAAAGGGCCATCTGAAGAGTTTATTGATAAAATTAGAAAAAGTGGTTTTAAATATAGAATTCAACAAGTCAATGGTTTTAGAAGAGTGCTTGTTGGGCCATTTAGAAGTAGAAGTGAAGCTATGCAAGTTTTAGGAATCGTAAAATCTAAAATTTCAAGTGCAGCTTTTATTAAGAGATAAGCAATGATTTTTACGTATCTTTATGACGAATTATTCCCTGTAGCTCTTTATGCTCAACTAAAAGAGTGTTTTAAAGACGAATTGACAATGCTTTTTGAAAGCGTTGTCAATAGTGATGATGGAAATTTTAGTTTTATTAGTATAGGGGTAAAAGAGCGAATTACCTATAAAGAGAATAAGAGCTTTTATTTTGATGGTAAAACGACACAAGTAATTCAAGAAGACCCTTTTACCTTTTTAAAAAAATATTACAAAAAAATCGACTTTTCCAAATACAAAAAATATGTAAATGAACTTGGATTTAATTTTGTTGATGGATTTATTGGCTATATTGGCTATGATATGGTTAAGGTCTTTGAACCAAGTTTAAAAGAGTTTATGGAGCAACTTAAAGACCCCATTACCATACCAGATTTAGATTTAGTCAGACCAAAAGTAATTTTAGCTTATTCTCATAAGAGCTCTAAATTAACACTTTTAGATATAGACAATAGTAATGTAGATATAGTAAAGCAAATTAAAGAACTTTTGAAAACTCCAGCAAAACTTACTCCTTTTAAAAAAGCAAATTTAAATGGAGAGGGAAAGTTTGCATTTGCCAAAGAGGAATTTGAAGCAATCGTAAAAAAAGCAAAAGAACACATAAAAGCTGGAGATATTTTTCAAATTGTACTTTCAAATCGTTACGTGCAAAAAGGAGAGGTTGATGCATTAAGTTTTTATCGAATGCTTCGATCAAAAAATCCATCTCCATATCTTTTCTTGTTAGAGTTTGAAGATTTTGCAATTTGTGGCTCTTCGCCAGAAGTTATGGTTAGACTTACCAATAGAGAAATTTTACTTCGTCCAATTGCAGGAACAAGAAAAAGAGGTTCAACCCCCCAAAGAGATTATGAGCTTGAAGTTGAAATGATTAACGATCCCAAAGAGCGGGCTGAGCATTTAATGCTTGTAGATTTGGGAAGAAATGATGTTGGACGGGTTGCAAAGATTGGAAGTGTTAAAGTACCAGAGATGATGCGTGTAGAGCGCTATTCACACGTTATGCATTTAGTCTCAGACGTTATTGGTGTTTTAGACGATGAAAAAGATATGTTTGATCTTTTTGCCGCAACCTTTACGGCTGGAACGGTTTCTGGAGCTCCTAAAATTAAGGCAATGGAGTTAATTGCAAAATATGAAGGACTAAAAAGGGCCTTTTATAGTGGAAGTGTTGGGTATTTTTCTTTTAGTGGCGATATGGATTCGGCAATTGTCATTAGAACGGCACTTTTAAAAAAGGATGAAGTAATTTTGCAAGCTGGAGCTGGGATTGTTGCTGATTCTATTCCTAAACTTGAAGAGCTTGAAGTAAGAAACAAACTGATGGCTTTAATGGCAACGCTAAAAGAGATGGAAAATTTGACTCAAGAAGATAGTTTACTTTTATTGAAAAAAATTGAAAAGTGATAAATAAAGAGTAAGTAGTGATGAGTGATTTGTGATTGGGAATTAGTAAATAGTGATGAGTTAGGGTGGAGTTAAATGAAAAAATTTGCGATTTTTGGCAATCCAGTGGAGCATTCTAAATCTCCTTTAATGCACAATAGTGCTTTTAGAGCCGTTGGCTTTGATGGGGAATATTTTAAAATACTTTTAGAAGATGGGAAAAAATTAAGAAAAGTATTTTTTGCAAATAATTTAAGTGGAGCAAATATTACTGTTCCTCATAAAGAGGCTGCCTACAAAGCAAGCGATTATTTAGATGATTTTGCCAGAAAAGTAGGAGCCGTGAATACACTTGTTTTAAAAAATGGAAAACTTTGGGGATATAATACTGATGCACCAGGTTTTTTGCGTTCAATTAAAAAATTTGACAATATTCATTCTATTTTAATTTTAGGTGCTGGAGGAACTGCTAAAGCTGTAGCCCCACTTTTAAAAGAAGAAGGTTTTTTAGTTACGATTACAAATCGAAGTGCTCCAAAATTAGAAGAGTTTAAAAAGCAAGGATTTAGCACTTTTACTTGGGATGAATTAGAAAAAGATTCATTTGATTTGATTGTAAATATGACCAGTGCTGGTTTAAAAGATAATAATTTACCAGCACCTAAAAAGTTGCTTAAAAGACTTTTTGCAAAAGCAAAAGGAGTTGTTGATATTATTTATGGCAAGGAGACGCCATTTTTAGCTTTGGCAAGGCAATTTGATTTGACCAGAATGGATGGGAGTGAAATGCTTATTCAGCAAGGCGTTTTAGCTTTTGATTATTTTACCAATCACCAATATGATTTAAAAGTTGTGGAAGAGGCAATGAGAAAAGGATTAGAAGAGAGTAAATAGTGAGTGAAGAGTAATGAGTAATGAGTAATTAGTAATTAGTAATTAGTGATTAGTAAGTGGTAAAAAAGAGTTATTTAAAGAGTTTTGGATAGAGAAACTCTTCTAAAAAGAAATTATTTTGAAAAGCTTCTTTCCAAGTTTGAGTTTGAAATTTTAAAATAGCAACTGCAGATGTAGGAAACTTTTCGATGCTAAAGCCTAAATAATACATAAACTCTTCGCAAGTTGGATTGTGATTGGTTAATAAAACAGAATTTACATCATTTGGTAAATTTTTAATTGTACTTAAAAGCTCATTAACTTCACACAAATAGAGTTTTTTTGAATACTCTATCTTATCAATGTCATATTGACAAACAGCTCCAACAATTTGAGCTGTAAGTTGCGCTCGAATAGCAGCTGAGCTTAAAATATAATCATAGTTGACATTTTTATGTTTTAAAATTTTTCCCATTAACAAAGCATCATTAAAGCCTCTTTTATTAAGTCCTCTTTCAAAATCAATTATATTTTTTTCTGACCAGTCCGATTTAGCATGCCGCATTAAAAAAAGTCTTTTCATTGGTTTTGTTCCTTTTTATTTGCCTGAGCAATTAAAACACCCTCAATCAATTTATCTAAATCTCCATCTAAAATTGCTTCTACATTAGTAAAGGCTTGATTAGAGCGGTTATCTTTTACTTGCTGATAAGGCTGCAAGACATACGATCTAATTTGATGTCCCCATCCAATTTCGCTTTTTGGTAGATTTTCTTCTTTTTCTCTTTTTTTTGCCATTTCATATTCATAAAGGCGCGATTTTAGCATTTTCATTGCAGCAGCTTTATTTTTATGTTGGCTTCTGTCGTTTTGGCATTGGACGACGATTCCAGTTGGAATATGAGTAATTCGAATGGCACTTTCAGTTTTATTAACGTGTTGTCCTCCCGCCCCACTTGCGCGATAGGTATCAATTCTAATATCTTTTTCTTCAATTTCTATTTCAATATCATCGTCAATTTCTGGCGATACCATAACTGAAGCAAAAGAAGTATGGCGTCTTGCATTTGAATCAAAAGGAGAGATGCGAACAAGGCGATGAATTCCATTTTCTACTTTTAAATAGCCATAAGCATTTTCGCCTTTAATAATAAATGAGACATCTTTAATTCCAGCTTCTTCTCCTGGTTGATAATCTAACACCTCTACTTTAAAGCCGTGGCGCTCTGCCCATCGAAGATACATTCTATAAAGAATGCTTGCCCAATCTTGGCTTTCTGTCCCTCCAGCTCCTGGATGTATGGTTATAATTGCATTTTTACTATCATGTTCTCCACTTAACATTGTTTGAATTTCAAATTTTTGAATCTCTTCTTTTAAATTTGGTGCTTCTTCAAAGAGCATTTCAAGTGTCTCTTCATCATTTTCTGCTTTTGCAAGTTCAAAATACTCTTTTGCATCTTCTAATGCATCTTTTGCCAGATTGTAAGCTTTTAAAATATTTTCTAATTTTGTTTTTTCTTGGGAAATTTTAGCCGCATTTTTTGCATCAGACCAAAAGTTTGGGTCTTGTTGCATTGCTTCTATCTCTTTGAGGCGCTTTTGTAATTTTTGCGGTTGTGTTATTGATGTGATATTTTCCATTTTTTTTTGTAACGTTTTTAATAATTCGCCATATTCATATGCGTCCATCGACTCTTCCTATAGTATTTTTTTGATATGATTGTAGCAAATTTTTGCCAAAAGGTAGCACAATGGAAATTATCAAAGATGCTAAAGAATTAAAAAAGATAAGAAAAAATCTTAAAGGAAGTGTTGGTTTTGTGCCTACAATGGGTGCTTTGCATGATGGTCATTTAAGTTTAATAAAAAGAGCAAGAGAAGAAAATGATTTTGTAATCGTTTCTATTTTTGTTAATCCTACTCAATTTTTAGAAGGTGAAGATTTAGATAAATATCCAAGAAAAGAGCAAGCAGATATTGAAATTTGCAAAAGAGCAGGGGTTGATATTCTTTTTATGCCAACGATAAATTCAATTTACTTTAAAGATGAGCTTAAAATTTTAGCGCCACAAATTAGAGGTTATATTTTAGAAGGTGCAAAAAGACCGGGGCATTTTGATGGCGTTTTGCAAATTGTTATGAAACTTTTTAATATTACTACTCCAAATCGAGCCTATTTTGGAAAAAAAGATGCTCAACAGCTTGCCTTAATTACTCAAATGGTACATGATTATTTTTTAGATGTAGAAATTATTCCTTGTGAAATCGTAAGAGATGAAAATGGTTTAGCACTTAGTAGTAGAAATGCTTATTTAAGCAAGGAAGAGAAAAAAAGAGCGCTTAGTCTAAGCCAAGCTCTAAAACTTGGAGCAAACATGGTTGCAAAAGGAATCTTGAATGTTAAAGCAATTAAAGAAGCGATGGAAAAAGAGCTTTTAAAAAGTGTTGATAAGCTTGATTATGTAGCAATTGTAAATAGAGCTTTCGAAGAAATAGAACAAGTAGAAATTGGCAATACTATTATATTGGTAGCTGCCTATGTAGGCACTACAAGGCTTATAGATAATATTTGGATTTAAAAAAGATCAGGTTCATTTGCAGAAGGAGAGGGAATAAAGTGGGGGTGGGATTTTGCTTTTTTTAGTTCTTCTTTTCTAATTTTTTCACGCTCTTTTCGTAGTTTTTCTTTAATCTCTTTTGCTTTTTGGCGTTGAATTTCTTTGATTTTTTCCTCTTTTTGGCGCTCAAGCTCTTCTTTTTCTTTTTGTTTTTGGTATGAAAGATCTGGTTTGAGTAGTTTATTATCAATGAGAGCATTGACGATCTCTTTAAAAACAGGCACGGCAGATTGTGAAGCAAAGTGATGCTGATAGTCTGGGCGAATAACTAAAACGCCTATTGTATAGCGATGGTTGTATTTATCGTTTGCAAAACCATAAAAGCTTGCGTGATACTCCTTTTGATATTTTCCATTTTCATATATCATAGCAGTTCCAGTTTTTCCCCCAATTTCTAAACCTTCAATTTTCGCTGCACTCCCAGTTCCTCTCTTAACGACTTCTTTGAGTGTATCTTTAACGATTTGTGCCGTTTGAGCCGAGATTGGATGAATAGCTTTATAATCTTTTTTTACAAAAAACTTTTTATTACTATTTGGCTTTGTAAGATAATTTACGACTCTTGGAGGCAAGGAGTATCCATCGTTATTAAAACAATTATAAGCTTTTAAAAGCTGAGCAAAAGTAGCGTGAATTCCGTATCCATACGCAGTTGTAGCAAAATTGGTTTTATAGCGAAGTTTTGCTAAAGAATAGATTTTGCCTACTTGTTCGTTTCCGATATCTATACCACTTTTTTGCGCTCCTAAGCCAAAGCGAAGTAAGCCATCTTTAAAATCTTTTCTTCCAATTTTCCAAGCAATTTGGCTTATTCCAATGTTAGAAGAGTGCACGATAATATCAAGTGCGCTTAAAGAGCTAAAAGGTTCGTCATCAGTAATTGTAAAACCGCCAACGTGCATTTTCCCATTAAAAGTTGGGAAAACAGTTTGTGGAGTGATAATTCCTTTTTCTAAAGCAATGGCATAAGTAATTGGCTTTAAAACGGAGCCTGGCTCATAAGGATAGCTTATCATTTTAGGTTGTAAATTTTCTATTTCATCAGGTTTAATATGGAGTGGATCATAGCGATTACTTGAAGTCATAGCAATAATTTTGCTATCTTCACTTCGCATAACAGCTGCAATAATCTCTTTTGCGTGAAGTTTTTCTTTATAGCTATCTAAAATAACATCAAGCGTCTTTTGAAGTTTAAGTGAAATGTTTAAAACAAGGTTATATCCATTTTCTTTTTGCTTAAATTGAACACTCTTATCAAAAATGATATTGCCAATGACATCTCTTTTACCACTAATATATCCATCAATTTTATCGTTGAGATATTTATCGTAATACTTCTCAATACCATTAAAACCTACGATTTTTGTATAATGGTTTTCTTCTTTATTGCGCGTATAACCTAAAATTGGGGAAAGTGTTTCGTGTAATGGATATTCTCTTGCCTCGCCAGTTGGAGTTAGCGTTAAGCCATAATAGAAGTTTTTATTAATACCAGGAGAGCGAAAAACTTTGAAACGATTGAGTTTATATTTTAAATCCTTTAAAAAAATAACAGTTTTTGCATCTAAATCTTTGGCTAAAGTTATCCAGCCTTTTTTCTTTTTGCCATCTTTGGTAAAAAACTTTTTTTCTAATTCTTTTTTGGGAATATTAGTATAGATACTAAAAAGCGTTAAGAAAAAATCCTTTTTTTTTGGGTCTAAATAAGCTGTATGAATAGAAGCACTCCATTTTTTGATAGAACGGCTAATAATATAGCCATCACTTGAGATAATGCTTCCTCTTAAGGCTCTATCTTTTATCTCTTTTCTTTTTGGAGGCATATGAATGTGCGCAAAAATAAGATAGAGCACTTTAAGGAAAAAAATAGTGCTTAAAATAAAAATAATAATTTTTATAAATTTAACTTTTTTTGCAAGCAATTTTTCTTTCTTTCGTCTCAAAGTTTATTGCAATGCGTAATATTAACATAAAATTTATTACTATTTTGATACTAATTAATAAAAAAATAGGTATTATTATAAAAAAGTTTTTATTGAGGGTTTGATGTATCGAAATGATAATGCACTGTTAATAGCAACTATAGCTTTACTTTTTTTCTCTATTGTTGCGGTTTTTTCTTTGTCGCTTTTTCCAACTATCTATTTTGGTGCGAGTCATTTTGATTTTATTAAAAAACAAACTATTGCTGTTTTTATTTCTTTAATAATTTTGCTTGTTATTGGGAGAATGAATCCATATAACGTTTTTAAACCTCTTGGATTTTTACTATTTTTCGTTTCACTGCTTGCAATTGTTGTTATGCTTTTTTTGCCTCATTCAATGGTGCATGCAGTTTTAGGTGCTAAAAGATGGATAAGATTTGGGCCAATCTCTCTTGCTCCAACAGAGTTTTTTAAATATGGTTTTGTTTTTTTTATTTCATGGTCTTTGGCAAGAAAATATGAACTTTTGCAAAATAAACATAGTTTCTTTCAAGAAATTGGTGTTGTTATGCCATATTTTTTACTTTTAGCTTTTGCGGCTGGCTTTATTGCAATAGGGCAAAAAGATTTAGGGCAAGTAGTAGTTTTAATAGGTGTGCTTTTTGCTCTTTTTTATTTAGCTGGGCTTTCAAGAGGATTTTTTAGTGTCATGGTGGTTTTATTTATCGTAGCACTTATAACTCTTATTAAAATTGCAAGTCACAGAGTTGCTAGATTTAAAGGTTGGTGGGTAGGAGTGCAAGATAGCATTTTATCTATTTTGCCAGATTCTTTGGCAAATAAACTTAAAGTAACCGATACAACAGTGCCTCTTCATATTATTAATTCGCGTTATGCCATTCACAATGGAGGAATTTTAGGTCAAGGCTTGGGTGAGGGACAATTTAAACTTGGATATTTAAGTGAAGTGCATACCGATTTTGTTTTATCTGGACTCAGTGAAGAGATAGGATTTTTAGGGTTAGTGGTTGTAGTTGGACTGTTACTTTTTATTATTTATCGTATTTTTTGGATTGGTTCAAAACTAAAAGATATAAGTGAGAAGTTTTTTGTCTATGGGGTGGGAATAGTACTTTTTTTAGAATTTATTATTAATGCTTTTGGAATTACTGGAATTATTCCAATTAAAGGAATTGCTGTTCCATTTTTAAGTTATGGAGGATCACAAACCATTGCTTCTTCTTTGGCTGTTGCAATGGTTTTGATGCTTTCAAGAAAGGTAAAAGTATGAGTATTGTTTTAACTGGTGGAGGAACGGGCGGGCACTTGGCAATTATAGCTGCTATAAAAGAGTATTTAAAAAGTGATTTAGTCTATATTGGTTCGACAAGAGGGCAAGATAGAGCTTGGTTTGAAGGAGATAAAAGTTTTAAAGCTACCTATTTTTTAGATTCTCAAGGGGTGATGAATAAAGGTGGAATTACTAAAATTTTTGCTCTTTTACAAATTTTTAAACAAGCATGGGAAGCAAAAGAGATTTTAAAAAAGGAAAATGCCAAAGTAGTCTTTAGCGTTGGAGGGTATTCTGCAGCTCCAGCTGCAATTGCTGCAATTTTACTAAAAATTCCTCTTGTCATTCATGAACAAAATGCAGCTGTTGGAAGTTTAAATAAGCTATTACGCCCCTTTGCAAAATACTTTATCTCAAGTTACGATCCTACTTCGCCAATAAAAGCTTATGCAACCAAAAAGATTTTTTTTGATACAGCAAGAGTAAGAAACAAGCTTATTACTATTTTAATTAGTGGGGGTTCACAAGGTGCAAAGAGCCTCAATGAATTTGCTCTTAAGTTAGCTCCACATCTTCAAAAAAGAGGTATTAAGATTATTCATCAAGCTGGGCAAAAGCATCTTGAATGGGTAAAAAAAGAGTATGAGAAATTAAGTATTGAGGCAGAAGTTTTTGGTTTTAGCAAGGAGATGGCAGTAATTATGAGCAGAGCTGATTTTGCTATTGCAAGAGCTGGGGCTTCCACTTTGTGGGAGCTTGTAGCAAATGCTCTTCCAACGCTTTTTGTGCCATATCCATATGCTACAAGTGATCATCAATATTACAATGCAAAATTTTTAGTAGAACAACAAGCGGCTTATTTATTAAGAGAAAATGAATTAAAAGTAGAAAGAGTATTAGAAATTTTAGATAATATTAATTTAAAAAAAATGAGTAAAAAACTCTTAAAACTCAACTCTCCAAATGGATCAAAAGAACTTGCTGCACTCCTTGAGAAGCTCCACAAATAGTGCACAAAAAAAAGATATGATTATAATGCATTCTACCTCCTACTACGCGTTTCATCCTCTCCTTTTTTCTTAGGCTCATTTTGAGCCTTTATTAATCCCTATTTAACACTTTTTTGATAAAATTACTCTAATTTCTTTAAAGAGGGTTTTGTATGGACATTAGAAAAATGTTTTTAGATTTTTTTGCAAACAAAAGACACAAAATTGTTCCAAGCTCTCCTTTGGTGCCAAAGGATGATAGCTTGCTTTTTACCAATGCTGGAATGGTGCAATTTAAAGGAATTTTTACTGGGCAAGAGCCTATTCCAAATCCACCAAGAGCCGCAAGTTGCCAAACTTGTATTAGAGCTGGAGGAAAACATAACGATTTAGACAATGTTGGCTATACCGCAAGACATCATACTTTTTTTGAAATGCTTGGAAATTTTAGTTTTGGTGATTATTTTAAAGAAGAGGCAATTGCATATGCTTGGGAGTTTGTTACTGGTAAAGAGTATTTGAATTTACCAATTGATAGACTTTGGGTTACGGTGCATGAGAGTGATGATGAAGCATATAATATTTGGAAAAAGTTTGTAAGCCAAGAGCGAATATTGCGCTTTGGGGATAAAGATAACTTTTGGCAAATGGGTGATACTGGACCTTGTGGACCTTGTAGTGAAATTTTTTATGATCAAGGAGCAGAGCATTTTAATTCTCCCCAAGATATAATGGGAGGTGAAGGTGATAGATTTTTAGAGATATGGAACCTTGTTTTTATGCAATATGAAAGAGATGAACAAGGCAATCTTCATCCTCTTCCAAAACCAAGTATCGATACAGGAATGGGGCTTGAGAGAGTCGTTGCCATTAAAGAAGGAGTTTTTAACAATTTTGATTCTTCTTTGTTTCGCCCAATTATTGATAAAATTACTCAAATCGTTGGCAAAGAGCCAGATGAAAAAACGATTGCAAGTTATCGCGTAATAGCCGATCATTTGCGCTCAACCACGTTTTTATTGGCTCAAGGTGTGCTTTTTGATAAAGAAGGAAGAGGATATGTTTTGCGAAGAATCATGCGCCGTGCCATTCGCCATGGGTATCTTTTGGGCTTAAGAGAGCCTTTTATGTATAAATTGGTGGATACTTTGGTTGATATTATGAAAGATCCATACGATTATTTAATTACTCAAGCTGCTGCTGTTAAAGAAGCGATGAAACAAGAAGAGGAGCGCTTTTTTGCAACGATTGAAGCTGGAATTAAACTTTTTGAAGAAGAGTTGAAAAAAACAAATAAAACTTTTAGTGGAGAGGTTGCTTTTAAGCTCTACGATACCTATGGCTTTCCACTTGATTTAACGCAAGATATGTTAAGAGAAAAGGGTATTGCTTTAGATTTACAAGGTTTTGAAGAAAAGATGCAAGAGCAAAGAGCAAAATCGAAAGCTAATTGGAAAGGAAGTGGTGATAGTGTTGCTAAAGGTGAATTTAAGCAGTTAAAAGAAAAATATGGACAAAACCAATTTGTAGGATATGAAACGACGCAAGTTAAAACAAAAGTATTAGCTTTGATGGATAAAGATTTTAAATTGGTTGATAGTATTGATGATGAAGGATGGGTCTATTTAGAAAAGACTCCATTTTATGCAGAAAGTGGTGGACAAATTGGTGATGAGGGCGAGTTGAAAGATGCTTTAAGTGGTAAAACAAAAGCTAAAGTGCTTGATACGCAAAAATTTAATGATGTAAATTTAAGTAAAGTCCAAGGAGAGTTAAAAGTTGGTGATGAGGTAGAAACAATCGTTGATCAAAAAAGAAGAGAAATTGCAAGACACCACTCTGCAACACACCTTTTGCATGCAGCCCTAAGAGCTATTTTAGGAGAGCATGTAACGCAGGCTGGATCGCTTAATGACGATAAAAAGCTTCGTTTTGACTTTACTCATCCAAAAGCACTGAGCAAAGAAGAACTCTTAAAAGTGCAAGATTGGGTAAACGATAAAATTCAAAGAGCAATTGATGTAACGACTAAAATTATGCCGCTTGAAGAGGCAAAAAAAAGTGGCGCTGTTGCACTTTTTGGTGAAAAGTATGGCAACGAGGTTCGAGTCGTAGCAATGGAAGATGCCTCAATTGAGCTTTGTGGTGGAACGCATGTTAAAAATACGGCTGAGATTGGCTCTTTTTATATAGTAAAAGAAAGTGGCGTAAGTAGTGGGGTTAGAAGAATAGAAGCAGTTGCTTCAAAAGCGGCTTACGAGTATGCCAAAGAGCAAAACAAAGAGCTTGAAGTAATTAAGCAAGAGTTAAAAGCGCAAGATGCACTTGGAGCAATTAATAAATTAAAAAATCAAATAAAAGAGTTAAAAAGAGAGCTTCAAGCAGCACTAAGTGCTAATAAAAAAGAGTTAGAAAGTTTTGAGGTTAATGGTGTAAAAATATTTGTTGATAAGATTGAAGCAGGCGATATTAAAGCAATCGTTGATGATTTAAAAAATCGTTATGAAAAAGTAGCAGTGATGCTTTTTCAAGTAAAAGGGAATAAAGTCCTCTTAGCAGCGGGCGCTAAAGGGTGTGAGGTGCATGCTGGAGAGTGGATTAAAGCAATTGCTCCAATTTTAAAAGGAGGCGGTGGAGGAAGAGCCGATTTTGCTCAAGCAGGTGGTAAGGAACTTGGTGCTTTACCAGAGGCAATGAAAAAGGCTAAAGAGTTCGTTAAAAGTAAAGTACAATGAAAAGAGTTTGGATTGGCTTTCTTTTTTTTCTCTTTTTTGCCTCTTGTGCTAATGGATTAAATCAAGAAGAAAAGCAAAATATTGCTATTTTTAAAAAAAATAAAGAAAGCGTCGTTTATATTTCTACCTCTTCTAAAATTATTGATTACAATACCCTCACGCGTTATACTATTCCAAAAGGGAGTGGAAGCGGTTTTGTATGGGATAAAAAAGGACATATTGTTACCAATTATCACGTAATAAGGGGTGCAAATAGTGCAAGAGTAAAGTTATTTAATGGGAAAAGTTATGCGGCTTCTTTAGTTGGAGTCTATCCTAAAAGAGATATTGCTGTGTTGCAAATAAATGCACCCAAAGATGAATTAAAGCCAGTTAGTTTAGGCAACAGCGATAAGTTGCAAGTTGGACAAAACGTTTATGTTATTGGAAATCCATTTGGATTAAGTTGGACAATGACAAAAGGAATCGTTTCGGCTCTACATCGCCGTGTTCCTTCAAGCGATGGGAGCTACATTAGTGAAGCCATTCAAACCGATGCGGCAATTAACCCTGGTAATAGCGGGGGAGTAATGTTAGATAGCAGTGGAAAAGTTGTAGGAGTTAGTAGCGCAATTTATAGTCCAATAAATGCAAGTGTAGGGATTGGTTTTGCAATTCCTATTAATTTAGTAAAAAGAGTTGTTACAAAAATTATTCTTTTTGGACATTACATTAAACCTTCAATTGGAATTGAGGTTGATGAAAGAGTTAATGAATATTTGCATGATGTTTATGGAATTAATGGTGTAGCAGTTTTAGGAGTTATTGCAAATACACCAGCTGCAGCCATTCCTTTAATTCCAGCAACAATTTATGCTGATGGAACAATAGAATTTGGCGATATTATTGTAAAAGTTGATGGGAAAAAGGTTAACTCCATTGCTGATTTAGATGATATTTTAGATAACAAACAAATTGGAGATGTTGTAAAGCTTGAGATTTTGCGAGGACATAAACGAATAGTCATTCCAATTAAGTTAGTAGGACTTGATGAATGAAAGTAAAACTTGCTTCATCTTCAAAAACTAGAGCAAAATTATTAAAAAAGTTTAATATTGATTTTGAGCAAGTGAGCGTTGATTTTGACGAAGAGCAAATTAAAGCTATAAATGCAAAAAGTTTTGTATATGAGGCTATTAAAGGGAAATTACAAAGAGCGATTGTGCTTTATGGGATAGATGAAACTCCTCTTTTAGTTGCAGATAGTGTAGTTGCAACTAAAGATGGAGAGATTTTGCGAAAAGCCAAAAATAAAGAGGAAGCAAAAGAGATTTTATTAAAACAAAGCAATAATACCGTTGCAATTATTACGGGAGTGATTTTAAAATCTACTAAACTTGAATTTAGTGGTATTTTTGCAACCTATTATAACTTTGCTCTTTTTGATACAAAAGATTTAGATGAGTATTTGCAAAGCAAAGAGTGGCAAGGAAAGGCTGGAGCTTGTATGGTTGAGGGTTTTTGTAAAAAATATATTAAAAGCGTGCAAGGTTTAGAGAGCACAGCTATGGGTCTGCCAGTAGAATATATTATACCTTGGTTGGAGTTTTAATGTATCAAAAAGAATTGAATGCAATTAAGAGGGCAAACCTTTTTCGACAAAGAAAAATTTATAAAAATGTTCTTGATTTTGCAAGTAACGATTATTTAGGGTTAGCAAATCGAAAAAAGAGTTTACAAAAGGCTTGCATACTTTTAAAAAAAGAAACTTCCTTTGCACCAAAAGCAAGTATGCTTATTAATGGATATCATCCAATTCACCAAAAATTTGAAAATTTTTTGGCAAAGATTAATGGTTTTGAGGCTGGATTAGTTGTTGGAAGTGGTTTTTTAGCCAATATTGCTTCAATTGAAGCGCTTGTGAGAAAAAATGATGAACTTTTTATTGATAGCGAATTTCACGCAAGTGGAAATTTAGCCGCAAGGTTGGTAAAAAAGGTTAGTGTTTTTGAACACAACAACGAAAAAGAGCTTGAATCACTCTTACAAAAAAGCAAAGCTTATCGTAAAATTATTGCCATTGAGGGTGTTTATTCTATGATTGGCGATTTAGCTAAAAGAGAAATTTTTGAATTGGCAAAAAAATATGAAGCTATTTTAATTGTGGATGAAGCGCATAGTTCAGGGACAATTGGTAAAAATCTTTTAGGTATTTTTGATTATTACGATATAAAAATTGAGCCAAACTTTATAAAAATGGGAACGCTTGGCAAAGCATATGGGAGTTATGGAGCTTATATTTTAAGTTCTAAAGAGATAAGGGATTTTTTAATTAATAGAGCAAAGCCAATTATCTATTCTACTGCACCTTCGCTTTTTGACATAGCCTTAGCTTATACTAATGCAAAATATATTCTAAAACACAAAGATAAAATTCGAAAAAAACTAAACAAATTAAAACGAGTGGTTGTAGAAGTACTTGGAATATGGCCAGAGTCATTAATTTTGCCAATTGTAATTGGAGATAATAAAAAGGTTTTACAGCTTCAAAAAAAGCTTTTAAAAAAAGACCTTTTTGTTGGAGCTATTCGAGAGCCAACAGTTCCTAAAGCCATATTGCGAATTATTTTAAGAGAGCCAATTAAGAAAAAAGAGTTGAAAAAACTTTTGGAGTTAATAAAAGAATATGATTGAAGTAAAAAAAATTTTTATCAAAAGTAAAGAAAAGATTTTAGTTGATGCTTCATTTTGTATTTATAAAAAAACGGCGCTAGTTGGGCAAAGTGGCAGTGGCAAATCACTTAGTTTAAAAGCAATTTTAAATCTTTTGCCAAGTTCGCTTGAAGCCAAAGTAGAAATTGACGCTCCTTTTCATTTAGAGCGTGGAAAAAGCATTGCGTTTATTCCACAAAATCCTTTTACGGCACTTTCGCCACTAACCAAAATTTCAAAACAATTTTTTGCTAAAGAAGAGGAGGTTTTTGAACTTTTTTCTTTGCTTAATTTACCCAAAAGGCTCTTTTGGGAATATCCACCAAATTTAAGTGGAGGGCAGTTACAAAGAGTTATTTTTGCTATGGCACTTGTGCATAAGCCAAAACTTTTATTGTTAGATGAACCAACAACAGCTCTTGATGCTTCACTTCGAGGTGAAATTATTGAGTTATTAAAAAATTTGCAAGAAAAATTTAACTTTTATATGCTTTTTGTTACGCACGATATCAATTTGGCTCTTAAATTATGTGAAAATATGGTAGTATTAAAAGAAGGAAAAGTCGTAGAAATTGGCAAATCCAAAGAGATAGCAAAAGCACCAAAAAGCTCATATACAAAAATTTTATTTGAATCTTCTTTTGAAAATAGAGAGTTTCGGCAATGATTAGAAAATTAGATAAAATCATAAAAATTTTTCTTCTTATTGCTTTATTGCTTGCTTCATTGCTTAGTGGAATGTTTTTATTTGCATATTATAAAGTTGATAGCGACGTTGATAAAATCGTTCATTTTACACCAGAAGTTTCAAGTGAAATTTTAGATAGAAATGGAAAACACATTGCTTATATATTAAAAAATCACCTTCGTCTCTATGCAACTTATGATGAAATTCCTTTTTTTGTTATTGAAGGTGTCGTTGCAATGGAAGATACAAAGTTTTTTGAACATAAAGGAATAAATCCAGATGCAATTTTAAGAGCCATTATTAAAGACATAAAGGCTGGACATTTAGTTGAAGGTGGAAGTACTATTACTCAGCAGCTTATTAAAAATGTAATGCTTTCGAGAAAAAAGAAGTTGGCTAGAAAAATAAAAGAGGCAATTTTAGCTATTAAATTAGAAAAAAAGTTAAGCAAAGAACAAATTTTAGAGCGTTATTTAAACGTTATTCCTTATGGAAACAACTTTATTGGGATAAAAACTGCTACTTGGGGATATTTTCATAAAAATTTAAGCCAGTTAACTTTGAAAGAATCGGCCATGCTTGTAGGTTTACCCAATGCTCCAAGCTATTATAATCCACTCAAGCATTATGATAGACTCAATAAAAGAGCCAACATTATTTTAAATCGCCTTTATAAACTTGGCTGGATTAGTAAAGAAGAATATAAAAAAGCAAAAAAAGAGCACCCACGCGTTTTTAAAACGACCTTAGCTCAAAACGTTGCTCCATATGTAAGAGATGAGGTTATAAGACGACTAAGTAAAAAATTTAAAGACTTAAAAACGGGTGGGTATAAGATTTATACCACAATTGATTTAGACAAACAAAATCTTGCAAAAGAGGCTTTAAAATATGGACTTTTAAATGTAAGTGGTATATTGAACGAAGATTTAAAAAAGAGCGATTTAAATGGAGCAATTGTTATGGTGCAAAATAATACAGGTGAAGTTTTGGCTATGGTTGGCGGACGAGATTATTATGAGAGTCCTTTTAATAGAGCTACTATGATAAAACGTCAGCCAGGCTCCGCGTTCAAACCCTTTGTTTATCAAGTCGCACTTGATTTGGGTTATAATCCAGCAACTAAACTAACAGACTTAGCAAGAACTTTTAGATATAAAGTTAATGGCAAAACAGTTGTATGGGCACCAAAAAATTACGAAAGAGATTTTAAAGGATTTATAACGCTTCGAGAAGCTTTAGTTGAATCGAGAAATTTAGCAACGGTTAATTTAGTCTCAGATATTGGATTAGATAAAATCATTAATAAATTAAAATTGTTGGGAGTAAAAAATATTCCACACGATTTATCCATTTCGCTTGGAAATTTAGCTCTCTCTCCTATGAAAGTAGCACAAATTTATACTGTTTTTTCAAATTATGGGCATATGATTGAACCACATTTAATTAGTAAAGTTGTCTCAAGATATAATAGTGTAATTTATGAGTCAAAACCAAAAGAGATAGCACACTTTACGCGCCCTGAGCAAGCTTATTTAATGACTTCTATTTTAGAAGATGTCATTAAAAGAGGAACGGGTAAAAAAGCAAGAGTTAAAGGGATTGAGCTTGCTGGAAAAACTGGAACGACCAATAATTACGTTGATGCTTGGTTTTGCGGTTATTCTCCAACAATTACGACAATTGTTTGGGTAGGGCGCGATCGTTATAAGCCAATTGGGAAGAAAATGACTGGAGGAAGAGTATCTGCACCAATTTTTAGTTATATTTATTGGGAACTTTTAAAACAAAATCCACAGATGAAACGAAAGTTTGATAAACCAGAAGGTGTATATGTTGGTTTTATCAATGGGCATCAAGAATTATATACCAAAATTTCTCCTTTGCCAAAAGAAAATCCAAATCAAGATATTTACGAAGAAGGAAGCGATACACCCAGTCTAAAATCAAAAGAGAAAGAAAAACTTGATGGAGATATTATAGAAATTTATGATGAGGGTAAAGAGTTAGAAAAAAATAGTAGTAGTAGTACGAAATCTGACGACGTAGAGGAGCTATTTTAATGTAACAAAATAGCATATTTTTTAAAGTTTTACCAAAATTATGATATAAATTCATCGGAAAAATTTTGATCAATTTCCAAACTATGAGTTTCCTTTTTTAGCTTTACTTTAGAGTAGGGAATATAAATGTTAGGCTTTGATGCATTCTCTTATGTTTTTCTTTTATTAATTTTGTTAGGTGTATTACCAAATCTTTTTTATACTTTTGGTTATTTGTCACATATTCAAAGAAAAGCTTATTTTTTAATCAATTATTTTGCTTTTATTTTTGCAATGATTGGTGTAGTTGTTACGGATAAAATTTTATCGTTTCTTTTTTTTTGGGAGTTAATGAGTTTAACGTCTTGGCAACTTATTTTAACCGAACCAAATAAAGAGAGTTTAAAAGCTGCTAGATTTTATTTTTTTATGACGCATTTTGGTTTTGTTTTTATTCTGGTATTTTTTTTATTACTTTCTCATAATAATTTAATGGCTTCTTTTGACTCTTTAGACGATAGTATAGCTTCTTTTAAATATCCAACTTTTCTTTTTTTCTTATTAATTTTTGGTTTTTTAAGTAAAGCTGGGGTCGTTCCTTTGCACGTTTGGCTTCCATATGCTCATCCAGCTGCTCCAAGTTCTGTTTCTGCTTTGATGAGTGGAGTAATGCTTAAAGTTGCTATATATGCATTTTTACGCTTTTTATTTTTAATACCTCATTGGGAGTTAGAATGGGGAATTATTATTTTGTTTTTAGGTTCAATTTCAAGTTTGGTAGGCGTTTTGTATGCTTTGAGTGAGCATGATATAAAGGCACTTTTGGCAAATCACTCCGTAGAAAATATTGGAATTATTTTAATTGCCATTGGACTTGGTATGATTTTTCATACTTTAAAATTGGATACTTTAAGTGCTTTTAGTTTTATTGCGGCAATTTATCATACCTTTAATCATATGAGTTTTAAATCTTTACTTTTTATGGGTGCAGGAAGTATTTTGTATCAAACTCATACGAAAAATATGGAACAATATGGAGGCTTAATTAAAACAATGCCCATAACAGCATTTACTTTTTTACTTGCAGCAATTTCCATTAGTGCTATGCCACCAACGAATGGTTTTTTGAGTGAATGGATGATTTTTCAAAGTATGTTAAGTAGTGCCAGTATTTCTGACATTGCGTTGAAATTATCTTTTGGTTTTACCATTTTTGCTTTGGCTTTAACCAGTGGATTAGCCATTGCTTGCTTTGTTAAAGCTTTTGGTATTACTTTTTTAGGACTTGCAAGAAGTCAAAATGCTAAACATGCAAAAGAGGTTAATATTTTAATGCTTGTAGGGGAAATTTTAATGGCTTTAATCGTTATTGGATTAATGGCTTTTATGCCAAGTATTGTAAAATTGATCAATCTTGCTTTACCTTTGCCTTATATTTATCATAAAATATTTCCAAATTATCTTATTATGCATTCCTTAGCAAATAATTATGGAGCCGTCGCACCTTTGATTTTACTTGGAACACTACTTTTGATAACTTTAAGTTTCGTGTTAATTTATAAATTATTGCACCCTAAAATCAGACTCTATCACACTTGGGCATGTGGTTATAATACTAACGCTTCGATGCAATATTCAACGACAGGGTTTGCAGGTCCCATAAGACGCTTTTTTGCATGGCTTTATAAACCAATGGTTCATACACATAAAGAAACAGTTTTTGGACATAAAACAAAATTTAAAAAGAGTTTATATGAAGTTCACGTTAAACCGTTGTTTGAAGAAAGTTTGTATGAAGGAGTTAAAAAGCTTTTATATAAATTAAGTTATTTGGTATATAAGATTTCTCATTTTGAAAAAGGACGTTATTCGGCTTTAATTTTTAATTTATTAATTTTTATTCTATTTAGTATTAGAGTTTTTTATCATCAAATTACTTGGGGTTCAGTCGTATTAGAAATTACCATAGTTGCAATATTTATAGCAATTATACTTTTTGGAGAGAGAAAATGATATATTATTTTGTACAAATTACATTACTTCTTTTAATAGCGCCTTTTTTAG
>JALVTH010000040.1 GCA_027036015.1 Campylobacteraceae bacterium | reverse complement strand
GCACTAATTGGATTACACGAAGTTCCAAATGCTGGTGATATTTTAATTGCGGTAGATAATGCAAAAGAGGCAGCCGAAATTGCCGAAAAAAGAAAAGAGTTAGCCAGAGCAAAAGAGCTTTCAAAAACGACAAAAGTCTCACTTGATGAGCTTGGAGCATTGATAGCTGAGGGTAAAATTAAAAAACTTCCATTAATTGTTAAAGCTGATGTTCAAGGTTCGCTTGAAGCAATTAAAAAAGCACTTAGTGAACTCAAAAATGATGAAGTTGAAGTACAAGTTATTCATGGTGGTGTTGGAGCAATTAGCGAGAGTGATGTTATTTTAGCTGATGCAAGTGAACATGCATTAATTGTTGGCTTTAATGTGCGCCCAACCGGAAGTGTTAAAAATAAAGCCAAAGAGCTTGGAATTGAGATAAAAACTTATAGCATTATTTATGATTTAATTGATGATATTAAAGCACTTCTTGCAGGACTTATGAGCCCAGTAGAAAAAGAAGAGGTGCTTGGTCAAGCAGAGGTGAGACAAACATTTCATGTTGCCAAAGTTGGAACAATTGCAGGATGTATGGTTATTGATGGTGTTATTGAGCGAGGTGCAAAAGCTCGAGTTATTCGAAATGGCGTTGTAATTTATGATTCAAGCATTAGTTCGCTCAAACGCTTTAAAGATGACGTAAAAGAGGTAAGAAAAGGATATGATTGCGGGCTCATGATTGAAAACTTTAACGATATTAAAGAAGGAGACATTATAGAAGCTTATAAAATTATTCAGGAGCAAGCAACGCTATGAATATAAGTGAGATTAAAAGAAAAAGAACTGAAACGCTTCTTATAGAGGTTATTCCTCAAGCGTTTGCTTTGCTTGATGATGAGCAATTAAAAAATTTGGTAGTAACAGATGTAGTTTGCTCACGCGGACGCTATGATGCAAAAGTGTTTTTAGATAAGAGTGACTTTAGCCAAAAAGAGCAAGAAAAGATTTTAAAAAAATTGCATAAAGTAAGAGGTTTTTTAAAAACTTATATTAAAGAATCACAAGGATGGTATAGAGCACCAAATTTACGCTTTGAATTTGATGATCATTTAGAAAAAATTGCAAAAATTGATGAGCTTTTTAAACAAATTCAAAAAGGAAAAGAGAGTGGCTCTAAGTGATGATATAAAAGCAATAGTTGCTTCTTATGGAGCTAAAGTTTATGATGTTGAGATTGTAAAAGAAAATGATGAGACAATTTATCGTCTTTATATTACAAAAGATGGTGGAGTTGATTTAGATCTTTGTACCAACATTTCGCAAGATATCTCACCTTTGCTTGATTTGGAACCGCCAGTTAGTGGCAAATATCGATTTGAAGTGAGCTCTCCTGGAATTGAGCGTAAACTAACGAAAAAAAATCATTTTCAAAATTCTATTGGAGAAAATGTAAAAGTAAAAGTTTTGGGTGGGAAGAAAATAAAAGGTAAACTTATTGGTGCAGATGATGAAAAAGTTGTTATTGAAACAAAAGATGATGTAGTTGAACTTAAATATGATGAGTTAGGAACAGTTAAAACCTATTTTGATTGGAATAGTGTAAAAATTTAAGTTCAATCTAACTGTTGGGCAAAAGCCCAAAATTAAATATTTTTTTGAGGATTTGCATCGCTTCTATGATCCCAGCGAAGTTTGCCTCCTCCAAGTAAATGAAAATGCAAATGAGGAACTTCTTGTCCACCATCTTTTCCAATATTAGTTACTAAACGATATCCACTCTTATCAATACAAAGCATTTTTGCAACTTCTTGAATAAATGGCGTCATTTTTGCCATAGTCTCTCCATCTACTTCATGAAATGATTCAACGTGTTTTTTTGGAATTACTAAAACATGAATTGGAGCTTTTGGATTAATATCGTGAAAGGCTAAAAATTCATCATTTTCTAATACTTTATTACTTGGAATTTCATTATTGACAATTTTGCAAAAGATGCACATTATCTCTCCTTTAAATTAAAAGTATATAGCGTAGTATAACATAATTTTAGGTATTATTATGGCAAGAAATTGAAAATAAAGGTTGTAGTTTGGAAAGGTTAGAAAATAAAATCAAAAATGCTACCTCTTTAGAAAAGTTAGAAGAGGTTCGAATAGAAATTTTTGGGAAAAAAGGGATTTTAGCTGCAGAATTTGCTAAATTAAAAACAATTCCAAATGAGCAAAAGAAAGATTTTGCCAAGCAATTAAACGAAAAAAAAGCAGCTTTAACAAAACTCTTTGAGCAAAAGAAAAAAGAGCTTGAAGCAAAAGCACTGCAAGAGCAATTAAAAAGTGAAGCGCTTGATTTATCACTCTTTTCTTATGAGAGTAAAACAGGTGCTTTACATCCGATTACGCAAACGATGAATAAAATTATTGATTATTTTGTAGCACTTAATTTTTCTATCGAAGAAGGACCATTAGTTGAAGATGATTTTCATAACTTTGAAGCACTTAATCTTCCAAAAAATCATCCAGCAAGAGAGATGCAAGCTACCTTCTTTTTTAAAGATGGCAATCTTTTACGAACGCATACATCTCCTGTACAAATTAGAACGATGCAAAAAGATTCTATTCCAATTCGAATGATAGCTCCTGGAGCTGTATTTAGAAGAGATTTTGACTTAACTCATACTCCAATGTTTCACCAAGTTGAAGGTCTTGTAGTTGATAAAAAGGGTAAAGTTTCGTTTGCCAATTTAAAATTTATTTTAACCGACTTTTTGCGCTATATGTTTGGAGATGTTGATGTTCGTTTTCGTCCAAGCTTTTTCCCTTTTACTGAACCAAGTGCAGAGGTGGATATTAGTTGTATTTTTTGTGGTGGCAAAGGGTGTCGTGTATGCTCACACACAGGATGGCTTGAAGTATTAGGATGTGGAGAGGTTGATCCAAATGTCTTTGAAGCAGTTGGATATGAGGATGTAAGTGGGTATGCTTTTGGTTTGGGAGTAGAGCGCTTTGCAATGCTTTTGCATCAAGTGCCAGATTTGCGAAATATGTTTGAAGGTGATATCAGATTATTGGAGCAGTTCAAATGAGAGTAACAAGAACTTGGTTAGAAGAATACGTTAATTTAGATGGAATTGATAATACTACTTTGCTTGAGACATTTAATAAAATTGGTTTAGAGGTAGAAGAGGCAAAAGAGTATACAATTGCAGCAAATGTTGTTATTGGAGAAATTATTAGCTGTCAAAAACATCCAAATGCTGATAAACTCAACCTTTGTGAAGTTGACGTTGGAGAAGAGAGACTGCAAATTATTTGTGGGGCAGCCAATGTTGTTGATGCAAAATATGTAGCCGTAGCAAAAATTGGAGCCATTTTACCAGGAGATTTTAAGATTAAAAAGGCAAAGCTAAGAGGCATTGAAAGTTATGGAATGATTTGTTCAAGCACAGAGCTTGGATTGCCAAAGATAGAAGATGGCATTATGATTTTAGATGAGAGTATTGGCAAGCTCGTGGTTGGAAAAGAGTTAAGAGAATATGAAAAGCTTAATGATTTTGTGATTGAGTATGATGTTACGCCAAATAGAGGCGATGCCCTAAGTATTATGGGTGCAGCAAGAGATTTGGCTGCTGCACTAAAGAGAGAATTTAAGAAAAAAGAGTTTGATTTAGAGTATACCTTGCCTTGCAATGTGGAACTTAGTGTAAAAGAAAAATTTCTTGGTAAAGAGAGTTTTTGCTGTGCTACTTTAAAAGAGGCTAAGCCAAATTTTTTAATGCGCCTTCGCTTGGCTTTTGCGCAAAAAGAGATAGAAAATGATTTGCAAGCATTCTTAGAGTATGCTTTTTGTGAGAGCAATGTTATTTTAAGAGCATACGATAAGGAAAAAGTACATAAGCTAACAATTGGCAAAGAAGATGATCTATTTGTCTTAAAAAATGAAAAAGAGACAATAAGCACTATTGGTTTAAATCAAAACAAAGCCTATTTCCCAAGTTCAAATGAAGTACTTTTTGAAGCTTCTTATATTTATCCAGACTACATTGTCGGGAAAAAAGTGCAAAGCGATAGTTTTGCTTATAATGCAATAAGAGGGAGTGAAGCTGATGTTGAGTATGGTTTAGCTTTACTTCTTTCTCTTTTTGAAAAAGGAGAATTTTCTAAATTTCTAAACGCTAATTTAGAGGAACCGCAAAAAAAAGAGATAACTTTTAGTATTCAAGAAATTAACGAAATTATTGGTAATGATTTAGATGAGAGTGTTATTATTGAGATTTTAAAGCGTTTAGGGTATGAAATTGAAAAAAATGGAAACAACTACACAGTAAAAATTCCACTTTATTTTCATGATATTAAAAATATTGCCGATATTAGCGAAGAGATTGTTCGAATTTATGGGATTGATAAAATTGAGGCTAAGCCGCTTGAGATAGTTGAGAAAAATCGTTTAAATGAGATATTTCAAAAATATCTGGCAAAAAAAGAGCTTTCTTTAAAAGCGGTTGGAGCTGGATTTTATGAAGCAATTACATATGCATTTGCCAATAAAGAGGTATTGCAAAAATATGGATTTGAAACATTGCAAGAAGAAAAAGAGCTTTTAAATCCAATTGTAAATGAATTAAATACTCTTCGTCCAACTATAACGCTTAATTTAATCGAAGCAGCAAGTAAAAATGTAAAGTATGGACAAAAGAGTATTGCCCTTTTTGAAATAGGACGCGTTTTTGATAGCCAAAGAAATGAAAAAGAAAGAATTTGTTTTATTTTTAGTGGTGAATATGAGAGAGCAAACGTAAGTAACAAGGCAAAGGCGAAAAAAATTGATTTTGCTACATTTGCTCAAAAAGTTGCACAAACAATTGGAGATTTTAGTGTTAAAAATTGTGAGGCAAAAAATGCTTTGATGCATCCTTATCAAAGTGGTGTGGTAATTAAAGAAGGAAAAGAAATTGGTGTGATTTTTAAATTGCATCCAAAAGTTGCTAAAGAGTATGATTTGGATTCAACATATTTATGCGAAGTAGAGCTTAGTGCTGTATTGTCTAAGGCAAAGAAAGCAAAAGAGTATTCAAACTATCAGCCAACAAGAAAAGATTTATCGCTTTTAATTGATAAAAACATTTTATTTTTTGATGTAGCAAAAGCTCTTAAACGCTTACAAGAAAGTGAAAAATTAATAAAAGATTTTTACCCATTAGATATTTATAAAGATGAAAAATTTGGAAAAAGAGTGAGTCTTACAATTCGATTTACATTGCAATCTATGGAGCATACTTTAAGTGATGATGAGATAGAAGAGGTTATGAATAAAATTTTAGCCTTTATGAAAAAAGAATTTAATGCGGAGCTGCGATGAAAAAGGTAAAAGTATATCCTATTAATAAAGGATTTGATTTAGTTTGTGATGAAATTGCACCTGATAAATCTATCTCTCATCGCTGTGCAATTTTTTCTTTATTAAGTGATAAAAGCTCAGTTGTGAACAATTTTTTAGAAGCAGAAGATACTTTGGCTTCTTTAAATATTGCAAAAGAGCTTGGAGCAAAAGTTGAAAAAAAGGCAAAAGGAAGTTATGTTATTACTCCTCCTTCAAAAATTCAAGAGCCTTTTAATATTTTAGATTGTGGAAATGCTGGAACAGCAATGCGACTTTATATGGGGCTTTTGAGTGCCAATGAAGGGAGTTTTGTTTTAAGTGGTGATCAATATTTAAGAAGACGCCCAATGGGTAGAGTTGCAAAGCCTTTGCGAGAAATTGGAGCAAAAATTGATGGAAGAGAGTGGGGGAATAAAGCTCCAATTCATATTCGAGGTTCAAAGCTTAAAGCTTTTAAGTATCACTCTCCAATTGATTCAGCTCAGGTAAAATCGGCTCTTATCTTAGCAGGACTTTTTGCTGAGGGAAAAAGTTATTATAAAGAAAATCTTTTAAGTAGAGATCATACGGAGCGAATACTAAAAGGTATGGGAGCTGAAATTCAAGAGGTAGTAAAAGAAGATGGAATTTGGCTTGAGATTACTCCATTAAGAAAAGCTCTCAAACCACTTAATATTCGAGTTCCAGCAGATCCAAGTAGTGGATTTTTCTTTGCAGTTGCAGCTGCAATAGTGCCTGATGCAAGGGTTATTATAAAAGATGTGACACTCAATCCAACACGCATAGAAGCTTATAAAAAACTTCAAGAAATGGGTGCAAAAGTTGAATTTATTCAAAAAGAAAACATTTATGAGCCAATTGGAGATATTGAAGTTACTTATAATGGAAAATTAAAAGCTATTGAAGTTAATAAAAATATTGCTTGGCTCATAGATGAATTGCCAGCTCTTTCAATTGCAATGGCGGTAGCTGAGGGTGAGAGTGTTGTAAAGAATGCAAAAGAGCTTCGCGTAAAAGAGAGTGATCGAATAAATTCAGTTGTTACAAATTTACAAAAAGCTGGAATTTGGTGTGAAGAATTTAGCGATGGTTATAAAATTAGGGGTGGTATATTGAAAAATGCTATAATAAATAGCCATGGCGATCATAGAATTGCTATGAGTTTTGCTATAGCGGGGTTACTGGCTCAAATGGAAATTGAAGATATTGAATGCGTAAATACCTCTTTCCCAAACTTTTTTGCAATTTTACAAAAGATAAGTGAGGTGGAATTTGAAAATTGAACTTGCTAAACATTATGGTTTTTGTTATGGAGTAAAAAGAGCTATTGATATTGCCCAAAAGCATCCAAATAGTGCAACATTTGGTCCAATAATTCATAATAAAGATGAAATTAATCGATTAAAAAAAGAGCATAATGTTGGTTTGGTAGAAGATATTAACGAGGCTTTAAAATATGATACTTTAATAATTCGCACGCATGGTATTACAAAAGAAAATTTAAAAATTTTAAAATCGCAAGGGAAAAAAATTATTAATGCAACATGCCCTTATGTGACTAAGCCTCAACAAATCGTTGAGCATATGAGTAAAGAAGGATATAGCATCGTTATTTTTGGAGATAGAAACCATCCAGAAATTAAAGGAGTAGCAAGTTATAGTGTTGATAGGGAGCGAACTTATGTTGTATTAGAGCCAAGTGAGCTTATTGGCAAAGCACTTGGAAGTAAAGTTGCAGTAGTAGCTCAAACCACGAGAAAACCAGAAGATTTTAAAAAAATTATTGCTTTTTTAACGACAAGAGTAGCTGAGCTTAGAGTTTTTAATACCATTTGTAACGCTACATTTGAAAATCAAGATGCAACTAAAGAGCTTGCAAGTAAAGCTGACGTTATGATCATTGTTGGAGGGAAAAACTCTTCTAATACGAAACAACTTTTTCATATTGCGAAATCACTTTGTCCACATAGTTATCATATTGAAAACGAAGAAGAGGTACAAAAAGAGTGGTTTGAAGGTAAAGAGCTTTGTGGAATAAGTGCAGGGGCTTCGACTCCTGATTGGATTATTCAAAAAGTTGTCAAACAAATTAAGGAGTTAACTTCTTAAAAATCTCTTTTTCTCTTGCAAATTTCTTAACATTTTATTAAAAAGATAGTATAATAATTGCCATATTTGGAAAAAGGGTAGGTTTAATGAGTAATTTCGAAGAAATCGAACAAAACAATCAAGAAGAAAAAAGCTTTGAAGAGCTTTTAGAAGAGTCTTTTAAAAACGAAGAAAAGAAAAACGAATTAATTGAAGGTGAGATAGTAGGCATTAACGAAGAAGAAAATCAAGCCATTATCTCAGTAGGGCAAAAAAACGAAGCCATCATCTCTTTGAATCAATTAAGAGACGAAGAAGGAAATCTTGAATTTCAAAAAGGCGATAAGATTCCTGTTGTATTACTTGGTTTTAAAAATGAGCGTCCAATTGTCTCATACACTCAAGCAAAAAAACGTCTTGCCATGGATGAGTTTTTGCAAGAGTATGATGATTCACAGGAGTATATTATTGATGGAGTTATTACCAAAAAAAATCGTGGTGGGTATATTGTTGAGTGTGATGGGATTGATTTTTTTATGCCAAGAACAGAGTCGTATATAAGTCCTAAAAGCAATCCAGTTGGGAAAAAAGTAAAAGCAATTATTGTAAAAGTCGATAAAGAGAAAAAATCAGTTATTGTTTCAAGAAAAGAATTGATTGAACGTGAAAAAGCGCGTATTCAAGAAATTATAGATCGATTAAAAAATGCAACTGAACCAGTAACTGGAGTAGTGAAAAAAATTACAAGTTATGGAATGTTTGTTGATGTGGGTGGGATTGATGGATTGGTGCACTATTCGCAAATATCGCATAAGGGGCCTGTAAATCCTGCAAAATATTTTAATGAGGGTGATGAGGTTAAAGTTGTAATGTTAGATTACGATAAAAAGAAAAAGCATCTCTCACTCTCAATTAAAGAAGCGATGCCAAATCCTTGGGATAAGATTGACGAAATTTTAGAAGTTGGTGATACGATTAAAGTAACTGTTAGTAATATTGAGCCTTATGGGGCTTTTGTAGATTTAGGTGAAGATTTAGAAGCCTTTTTGCATGTTTCGGAAATTTCATGGGATAAAAATGTAAAACATCCAAAAGATTATTTGAATATTGGCGATGAGCTTGATGTAGAAGTGATTGAAATTGATAAAGAAAATAAAAGATTAAGAGTGAGTTTAAAACGCCTTTTGCCAAAACCAATTGAAGAGTTTGCCAACATATATAAAAGTGGAGATGTAGTAAAAGGTGTTGTTACTTCAGTGACCGATTTTGGAGCATTTGTAAAGATTGATAATTTAGAAGGTTTGCTTCATAATCAAGAGTGTTCTTGGGATAAAAATAAAAAGTGTAAAGATATTTTAAAAGTTGGTGATGAGGTAGAAGTTAAAATTATTAATATTGATACCGAAAAAGAGAAAATCTCTTTAAGTAAAAAAGCGTTAGAAGAGTCACCTATTGAAAAATTTGCAAAAAATCATAAAGTAGGTGACACAATTAAAGGAAAAGTAAAAGATATTAAAGATTTTGGTGTCTTTATTGTAGTAGATGAGGGAATTGATGCGCTAATTCGAAAAGAAGATCTTTATCCTTTAAAAATAGATGAAATTAATAAAGATCAAGAGATAGAAGCTTCTATTGTATTTATCGATACCAAAAATGGACGTGTAAGAGCGTCGGTTAAGAAGTTAGAGCGCCAAAAAGAAAAAGAAGCTTTAAAAGAGTTTAATAAAGATGATTCAATCAAACTTGGCGACATTATTAAAGAAAAACAAAAATAAGGTGGGTTGATGGCTAAATATAAGGTTGTAGTGTGTGATCATATTCACCAAAGTGGTTTAGATCTTTTAGAAGCCGCTCAAGATGTTGAATATGTAAATGCAGCAGATGTTGACAAAAAAGAGTTAATTGAAAAAGTAATCGTTGATGCTGACGTTATTATTACAAGAAGTCCAACTGCTGTAGATGAATATCTTTTAGAGCATGCAAAAAATTTAAAAGCAATTGTAAGAGCTGGAGTTGGTGTTGATAATATAGATATTGATGCTTGTAGCAAAAGAGGAATCATTGTAATGAATGTGCCAACTGCAAATACGATTGCAGCAGTTGAACTAACAATGGCACATATGTTAGCGTGCGTTAGACAATTTCCTTATGCTCATAACAATTTAAAAAATGATAGAATTTGGCGACGCCAAGATTGGTATGGAATTGAATTAAAGGGTAAAAAATTAGGAATTATTGGTTTTGGGAATATTGGTTCACGCGTTGGTATTAGAGCTAAAGCTTTTGGAATGGACGTAATTACATATGACCCATATATTGATCCAAGTAAAGCAACCAATTTAGATATTAAATATACGACAAATTTTGATGATATTTTAGCCTGTGATATTATTACTATTCATACCCCAAAAAATGCAGAAACAATCAATATGATTGATAAAGAAGAGATTGCAAAAATGAAAGATGGGGTAATTTTAATAAATTGTGCAAGAGGTGGGCTTTATAATGAAAAAGCTCTTTATGAAGGATTAAAAAGTGGAAAAATTTGGATGGCTGGGCTTGATGTATTTGAAAAAGAGCCAGCTACTGATAATCCACTTTTAGTTTTAGATAATGTAACTGTTACTCCACATCTTGGAGCAAATACAAAAGAGTCACAAAGAAATATTGCAATTCAAGCAGTAGAGGCAGCACTTTCTGCAGTTCGTGGTGTTGCTTATCCAAATGCACTTAATTTACCAATTAAAGAAAATGAACTTCCTTCTTTTATGCGTCCATATTTAGAGCTTGCTCAAAAACTTGGAAATTTAGGTGCTCAAGTTACAAGAAGCGGAATTGATTCAATTAAAGTTAGCACAAGTGGCGAGATTAACGAATATATTGATTCTTTAGCAACATTTGCCGTAGTTGGAGCATTGAAAGAAGCTTTGGGTGAACAAATTAACTATGTTAATGCTGAATATGTAGCAAAAGAGCGCTCAATTGAAATTCATAAAGAGACACAAAATGATGCAATTGCTTTTAAAAACTTATTAACAATTAAATTAACGACTAAAAATGGGGATGAATTTAAAATTAGTGGGACTGTTTTTAGTGAAAATATTCAAAGAGTTGTAGATATTGATGGATATTCTTTAGATTTAGAGCCAAAAGGAAAGCTTATTTTATTTAAAAACAATGATGAACCAGGTGTGATTGGAGAGGTAGGAAGCTTAATTGCTAAATATAACATTAATATTTCAGATTTTCGACTTGGAAGAAATAAAGATGGCTTGGCTTTGGCTGTTATTAAAACTGATGAAGACACTCCAAAAGAGCTTTTAGAAGAACTCTCACAACTTCCAGCATGCATAAGTGTTAAGAGTGCAGTAATATAAGCTGCACTTTTTTCTTATCGATAATATTTACTTATTTTTTGCTTTTTTATTACTTTTTTTGACTTATTCATTAATTTTTTATTAATTTTTTTGTATTTTTAATAGTGAATAGATTTTAATTATGTTAATATTATGCAAAACTATTTAAAAGGGGAATAGTATATGAGAGCATTATTTGTTGTGCTTTTGGCTTTGCCTTTATTTGCAGGGTTAAAGCATTTACAATTGCAAGAAGCTTTGGCATTGCTTGAAAAAAATAATTTAGAAATAAAAGCAGCCAAATATGAAGAGGCAATGAAATATTATGATCATGTAGCTGTAAAAGCAAAAAGTTTTGGTAGCTTAGATTTTACTTTTATGGCTCTTCGCTCAAATGATGCTGGAAATGTTTTTGGCTTTAAAATGCAAAGTAGAGAGGCTTCTTTTGCTGATTTTGGGTTTGATGAGTTTTTAGCACCTATGGGACAAGTATTAGAAAATATGAATGCTTATCCAGGACATTTGCCAAAAGGATTTACTAAAGGAATGGGTTCAATTTTAAATATTCAACCTAAAAAACTTAATTATCCAAAAGCAAGAAATCATTTTGCATATAAATTTACCTATAAATTACCTTTATATACTGGTGGAATGTTAAGCTCATACAGAGCTATTACAAAAAAAATGTATGAAATGAGTCAACTTGATACAAAAAAGCTTTTAGCTCTAAAAAAGTTTGAACTCAAAAAGACCTTTTATAATATTGCACTTGTAAATAACTTTATAGCCAATTTATACAAAATTAGAAGAAATGTTGCAACACTTAAAAACGTAATAAAAGAGATGAAAAAAGAAGGATATGCACTTGAGACTGATATTATGGAAGTAGATGCAAAGTTAGCCGAAGTTGATGCAATGCTTGATGAAGCAAAACTTAATAAACAACTTGCCTATTACTATCTTTCATTTTTGTTAAATACTAAAGTAGATTCAATTATCCCCCCAAGACATATGCCAAAAATTCCAACTGCTACTAAAGAGATTATTGAAGCAAAAAGTTTAGATATAGCAAAAGCAAAATTAGGACTTTCTATTAGTAAAGATGCTGTTGAACTTGCAAAAGCAAAGTTTAAACCTACAGTGGGTGCATTTGCAGAGTATGGCTTTGCAGATAAAAAAATTTTTCCTCATCAATTAAAAGAGAGAGATTTTTACACCGTAGGAGTGCAATTAAAATGGAATCTTTTTAATGGTGGCGGAGATAAAGCTGCTTATGAAAAAGCAAAAAGTAAATATTTGCAAGTTGCAACACAGGTTGAGTTAGCTAAAAAAGGGATTTGGCTTAAAGTGCAAAAATTAAAAGCGCAAATTAAAAGTTTGCAAGCGAGAGTAAGAAGTTATGAGAAACAATATAAAGTTGCTCATAGAATCTATTTAACTTATAGAGCAAAGTATAAAGAGGGCTTAGTTTCTATTACAGATCTTTTAATTAAGCAATCAAATGAGGTTCAGGTATTGATGCAATTACTTAAAATTAAAAATGAAAGAAATGAAAAAATCTTAAAACTTCAAGAAGTATTAAATTCATAAGGAGCGCAAATGAAAAAGATTATTCTTTTTTTTACGATTTTAACAAGTGTGCTGGTAGCTAAAGATGTTATAGAGCTTAGTGGAACCGTTCAATCAGATAATCAAAAAATGATAACAAGCCGTTTTATGGGCTTTATTAAAAATATGAAAGTTAGTGAAGGAGATATGGTCAAAAAAGGTGATTTGCTTTATGAGATTGATTCTAAAGAGATTGATGCAATGGTAACACAAGTTGATTTGGCAATTTCTCAAGCGCAACTTGCATTACAAATGAATGAAAATCAATTAAATAAT
Organism: Campylobacteraceae bacterium; assembly: GCA_027036015.1. Lineage (GTDB taxonomy): Bacteria > Campylobacterota > Campylobacteria > Campylobacterales > Sulfurovaceae > JAADEQ01. The sequence goes on along the minus strand of JALVTH010000040.1, from coordinate 21,325 downwards.
GTTTTAATTAATTTAGCACGCCATAAAAGACTTTATAAAAAAGGAATGGTTTCAAAATTTGAGCTTGAAAATATGGAGCTTGCAGCGAAAAATATGCGTGATATGGTAAGAATTGCAAAAAAGCAAGTTAAACAAGCTGAGGCTAAGAAAAAACAAGTTTTAGAACAATATAAATATTTAAAAATAAAAGCTCCAAATGATGGAGTTATTGTTAGAAAAATGGCAAATGAAGGAGAAATTCAAATTCCTGGAATGCCAGTTTTAGTTTTAACTGATTTAAGTAAATTAAGAGTGGTAACTGAGCTTAGTGAGCAAGAGTTAAAATATGCTCCTCTTGGTAAAAAAGTGCAAATTGAAATTCCTTCAATAGGATTAAAAGAAGAAGGAAAAATTAGTGCAATTATTCCAAGTTCTAATCCAATGACGCATAAATTTAAAATAAAAATAAGTTTTGATCATAAAGGCAAAACTGTATTTCCTGGAATGTATACCAAAGTCATTATTCCTAAAAACTAAAAAGGGTAAAGTATGGTAAATTATACGCCAAAAGATTGGGCTGGAAAATTAGCCAAAGGATTTTTAACGAATCCTTTAACATCAGTTTTAGGAATTGCAATTTTAATTCTTGGATTTATCTCTTTAGAGATTATGCCAAGAGAAGAAGATCCACAAATTGCAATTAGTGGAGGATCAGTCATAGTTCCAATGCCTGGAGCCTCTCCAAAAGAAGTTGAAAATGTTATTGTTAATCCACTTGAGAGAAAGTTAAGAGAAATTCAAGGGATTAAGCATATTTATGGAATGGCGATGAATAATGTTGGAATTGTAAATGTTGTCTATAAAATTGGAGAGCGAAGAGAAGATGCAAACTTAAAGCTTTATGATAAAGTAATGCAAAATATGGATAAGATGCCAAAAGGTGTTATGCAGCCTTTAGTAAAACCATTTGATATTGATATTGATATTCCAATTTTAACAGTAGCTTTTTATCCTATAAAGGGGACGAAAGTTAATTATGAAAAGCTTTTTAAAATTACAAGAAAGATTCAGCAAAAAGTTAATGCTGTAAAAAATGTTGCAAAAACAACTTTAGTAGGTGCTCATAAACCTCAATTTAACGTAGAAGTTGATTTAAATAAACTATCTGGATATCACCTTTCACTTGGTCAGATTATGAAAGCGGTACAATCAATTGCTGTTGATGTGCCAGATGTAAAAGGGAGAACCAAAACGAAAAAACTTTTGATGTTTGGTGTAAAAAATGCAATTGAGAGTGTTGATGATTTAAAAAATGTTATTGTTGCAAGTTATATGGGTTCACCAATCTATTTAAAAGATGTAGCAAAAGTTACACGTGGAATTGATTTTCAAAACTTTAAAAAAACTTACATAACTTTCAAAAAAGGAAAAAATTTAGAAGAACTTAGAAAAGCAAAATTTTCTCCACTAAAAGAGCAAATTACTCTAACTGTTGCAAAACTTAAAGGAACAAATGCTGTATTTGTTGCACATGATGTGATAAAGCTTTTAAATTCTATGAAAGAGCAATTGCATAAAGAAGGAATTGGATTTGTAATTACCAGAGATTATGGGAAAAGAGCAAATGATGCAGTTAATGAGCTTGTAGATCATCTTTTAATTACAATTGCAATTATTGCTGTAATGCTTATTTTTGCACTTGGATTTAAAGAGGCAATGATTGTAACTTTTACAGTTCCAGCAATTTTAGCAATTACGCTTTTTATTGCATTTATTGGTGGCCAAACAATTAATAGGATTACACTCTTTGCCTTTTTGCTTTCACTGGGGCTTTTGGTTGATGCAGCAATTATTGTGATTGAAAATATTCATAGACACTTACACTCACATGAAAGTGAAGAGAAACCAATGGACGTATTATTGGTAGAGGCTACTGATGAAATTGGACCACCAACAAATATTGCAACACTTGCAATTATTATGACAATGATTCCAATGCTTTTTGTTGGTGGAATGATGGGAGCATTTATGAAGCCAATTCCACTAAACGTTCCAGTAGCACTTATTGCTTCTTTAGTAGTAGCTTATATCTTTACGCCTTATTTAAGTTATAAATTGCTTAAAAAGCCAGTGCACAAACATCATCATCACCATCAAAAACATAAGAAGGAGAATCCTTCATGAAACGATTTGAAGAGTTTGTTTATAAGATTTTAGATAGTAAAAAGAATAAAATGTTAGTTGTGCTTATTACGCTTTTAGCGCTTGTTGGCTCAATAATGATGTTGCCAACAAAAATTGTAAAGGCAAAAATGCTTCCAGGAAAAAGTGATAATACTTTTTCTATCTATATTGATACACCAACTGGAAGTTCCATTGAACAAACTAAAAAAGTGGCTCAATGTGTCATAGATAGTCTTAAAGATGAAAAAGAGATTATTAATATGGAGCTTTATGCTGGAATGGGGATTCCTCTTGATTATGCAGGGCTTGTAAAGGGCTCTGGTATGAAAAATAGCGAAAATGTTGCTGAAATTGCTGTAAACTTAACTGATAAGCACGAAAGAGATGAGACAAGTTATATGATGGTGCATCGCCTTCGCCCAATTGTTAAGAAAAAGTGTGAGCCTTTAGTAAAAGGAACGGTAATTAAATTTATTGAACAACCAGCAGGTCCTCCAACACTTGCATCGCTCGTTGTAGAAGTAACTGGAGATAATTTGAAAAAAATTAGAGAACTCTCTTTCCAAGTTGCAAATATTTTATCAAAAGTGCCAAAAGTTGTAGATGTTGATATTATGGCTGATGATATTTATAAAAAGTATGAGTTAATTCCAAATAAAGATAAAATTGCAAAAAGTGGATTAACGGTTGATCAGGTAAATAAAATTATCTATTTAGCGTTTGAAGGAATGGTGATTGCTCATAAAAATTCAGCAAAAGAGCCAGATCAAGTTAATATCTTTTTGGTTTTAGATCCACAAACGAAAAAATTTAATACCAAATCATTAGAAGCCTTAAAAGATAAACTTTCATCTATGCATCTTATGAATAGAATGGGTATGCTTGTTCCTTTAACTGAAGTTGTTGATATTAAAGAAGTACCATCAAATCCAATGATTATGCATAAAGACTTACGAAGAATGATTAATGTTATTGCAGAAGCAGATGAAGAGTCTCAAGTTTATCCACTTTTAGAAGCAAGAGATAGAATGATTAAATACTTTAGTAAGCATGGCTATAAAGTAGAAAAAGAGCCAGGAATGAGCACTTATATGTTTGATTTGCATTTAACCGATAAAAAAACAGGTGAGAAATTTTTGCTTCGCTGGGATGGAGAGATGAAAGTAACACTTGATACTTTTAGAGATTTAGGTGGAGCATTTATTGGTGCATTGGTTTTGATTTTCTTACTTTTGGTAATTTATTATAAGAGTTATACACTTAGTGGTATTGTGCTTGCTGGAAGCTTTTTATCTATTATTGGAGTAATTGTAGGGCACTGGGTTGCAGATTTGGTAACAAGAGATACATTCTTTTTAACAGCAACAAGTCTTATTGGATTTATTGCACTCATGGGAATTAGTTCAAGAAACTCACTGCTTTTAATTGACTTTGCAAAAGCACTAATGGAAGCTCACGGCATTAAAAAGCGCCGTGCAATTGCAATTGCTTCTGCTACAAGAGCTAAACCAATCTTTTTAACTGCAATTGCTATTATTTTAGGCTCAGCTTTGCTTGCAAGTGATCCAATTTTTGGTGGACTTGGAGTTGCACTCATTTCTGGAACAGTTGCAGCTGTTTTTGTTTCGTTAATTTTTGTTCCAGTATTGCTTGATAATACAAAAGCTATGAATTTTGATGATGAGATTCCTTACCATCACGACAAATCAAATATTTCAATTACTAAATAATTAATAGCAGCTTTTGCTGCTTTTTTTTACTTTTTTTGAATATAATTTTGCAAAGCAAGAAAAGGAGTATTTTTATGGCTACAATTGGAATGGGTGATATTAAAAAAGGTGTACGTTTAGAAATTGATGGAAGCCCTTATAAAGTAATTGACTTTTTACATGTAAAGCCAGGTAAGGGTGCAGCATTTGTTAGAATGAAAGTAAAAAATTTGCAAAATGGAAGAGTAATTGAACGAACCGTTCATGCTGGAGATAAATTTGAAGTGCCTGAACTTGAATATAGAAAAATGCAATATCTATATGATGATGGTGAATTTTTGCAATTTATGGACACAGAGACTTTTGAACAACTTGGATTGACTTTAGATCAAGTTGGTAAAGAGAATTTTGATTTTATGGTTGATGGAATGGAAGTGGATATTTTATTTCATAAAGGCAAGCCAATATCAGTTGAACTTCCTCAAACTGTTGTATTAAAAGTAGTTGAGACTCCACCAAACTTTAAAGGCGATACACAAGGTGGCAAAAAACCAGCAACGCTTGAGAGTGGTGCAGTAGTGCAAGTGCCTTTTCATATTTTAGAGGGTGATTATATTAAAGTAGATACTGTTGAAGGAAAATATTTAGAAAGAGTAAAAAAATAGTTTTCCGCAAAGCTGCGGAAAACACTATTTAGAAGAATTTCTTTTTTAAATCTCCTTGATAGACAATATCTTCAGCTCTTATATTTTCATCATTAAGCCATGCTGGAACTGGGTCTTTTTCTTGAACTTTTTTAAATTCTTCATCAAGCATATCTTCTTGATAGGTCATCATCATATCAGCTGAAATAACATAGGGAGCCATTTGAATTTGGCGCAATTTTTCAATCTCTTCTTCAACATTTTCACCTTCAATTGTTACAATAATTTTTCCTTTTTCCTTATCACCAAAGTGATAATCACAAATAGTGCTTTCTTCACACCATTTTTTAACAGCATCAAAGTGCTCACTTTTACATTGAACTACAATACTTGAAATATTCATTTTTACTCCTTTTATGGTAATTTCCAAAAATAGATTTTCCCATCTCTTCCGGCACTAATTAGAGTATTGTTATTAAAAAAGAGAAGTTTACTAATCATTTTGTTATGACCTTTTAGGGTATATTTCTTTTCTAATGAGTTTAAATCAAAGATGGTAATATTGTTTTTTTCATCCATCATTAAAGCAATATATTTATCATTTAAAGCAACATTGTATACAAAAAAATTTGAAGTAATTTTTTGTTTTTTGTTATTTGCTATATTATAAATTGTAGCACTTCTATCTTTGCTTGCTGTTGCAATATAATTTTTATAAAAGGCTACTTGAAAAATCATATCTAAATTCATATCAATTGATTGAAGCAATTTACCATTATAAGTGTTCATTAAATCAGCTTTGCCACTTTCGCTAACAAAAACAGCTTTATCTCTTTCTTTATTTAAAGCAAAATCAGAAAATTTCGAAGGGGTCAGTTGCTTTTTGTAAAGAAATTTTTTCTTATTAAGATCAAAAAGGTAGGCTTCATTGCTTAAAAGCCCAAGTAAAATTTTATCATTGCTAATAAATTGTGCTTTTATAACACTTAATTTATCTTTTGCACTAAAAATTTTTGTTAAATTATTATCTTTGATAATCCAAACATTGCCATAACCTCCAATGCCGCTATCGCTAACTACTAAATAGCTCTTATTTAAACAATCCACACTCCCAATTGGAGCATCGATTAAATCACCCATAAAATCTTTTATTTTTGGAAGTTGAAAGCTTTTTATTATTTGAAGTGTTTTTAAGTTATATATTGTAACTTTACCATCTTCGCTACCAGCAATAATTTTATTTTGACAAAGGGCAATATCTTTAATGCCACTTGTTGCAGTAATTTCTTTTATTGGAGATATTGCAAAGAGCAAAAGTGGTAAAAAAAGCAAAAATAGTTTTTTCAACTCATCTCTCCTATTAAATTATCAATTAATTGAGTAATTTTTAGAGCAATTTCTTCATCACTCAAGTTTGATTTTATACCATAAAGGTCCTCTTCAGAGGCTAAAAAGTTTTCTATAAAATCTTGTTTTTGGATTGTTTCGATTAATTTTTGTAGTCCTTCTTTTCCTAAAATATTACTTACTCGCTCTGTAATATAAACTAAATAGTTGTAATCATTAGGATCAAAAACATCAACCTCTTCATCATCGATATCTTCATAATTTTCATCAACTACACAAAAAAATCTTGTATCATCTAAATCGTGTTCATCTTCACTAAGTTTATTTTTTAGATTAGGAAAATCATTTAAATTTATTTTCATTCAGCCTCCTTAATAATAAATTCAATAGCATTACTTGGACATCTATTATAGCAAAATCCGCAAGCATTACATCGATTTATGTCAATAATTGGATTAAAAAGTCCTTCAAATAAAATTGCATCTTCAATGCAAGGCTCTTTACATGAAAAGCAGATACTTTTATTATGAGCCATACATTTATCTTTATTGATTAAAAAGACTGCATTAATGGCTTTTTCATTTTCAATTGTTAAAACATTTTTTTTACAAGCAATTGCACACTCTTGACAAAAAGTGCAGCCACTTTTATTAAAATTTAGTATTGGTGTGCCTTTGGCTTCAATAACAATAATTTTTTCTGGGCAAGCAAAAGCACAGCTTTTTTCTTCACAATTTATGCACTCTTTTTCAAAAGTGTTTAAATCATTAAAATATGGCGGGCGAAGATAAAGAGGAGAAGACTCCTCTTTTGAGGGAATAAGTTTTTTAAAAAATGCTCTTCTATCTACCACTATTTGACTCCAACATTAATTACTTTAATTAAATCAGATTTGTGTTTTAATTTTGGATCAGTAAATTCTGGTTTAAAGTTGTTTTTTACTAAAGGTTTAACATTGGCTTGTGGAACATGGCATTGGCTACAATTATATCTTGCAGGATTGAGTTTTTTAAGTTTTTTAAATTTAGCAATTGTAACATCAGTTGTATTTGCAATTACTTTTCCATCTTTAATAATTTTTCCATCTTTAATAATGGTATTTGGTCTAAAATCAGTAAAGTGTGATTCTGGAATTGGTGTTGCTCCAACTCCTTTTGCTACATTTGGCATATGACACCCTAAACAAGCATTATTTTTTATTGTAATTGGCAAAAGTCCTTTTACACTGTGAGGAATAAGTGGTGGTGCATTTTCATATGAGCGCTCAAGAGTTTTTGCAGCTCCTGGAGCTGGTGCAGAATATTTTGCATCTACTGGAGCTACATTTTCCTTCACAACATCAGCTTTTCGTAAACTAAGCTCTTCAGGCGAGATAGCTTTTTGGGCTGCAAAAAGTGTTGCACCCATGAGGGTTATTGCAGCAAGTGATAAGAGTGTTTTTCTCATTTTGACTCCTTATTTTCTTTGATATATTTTGAGATTGTAAAAAAGAGTGCATCATCATTGCAAACATCTATACATCGTCCACAATTGGTGCACTCACCGCTATTTACTGTGATAGAGCTTTTCCCAATCATCTTTAAAACTTGACTTTCAGGACACACCTCTTTGCATCGCATACAAAGAGTGCATTTTTGATGATCATGTTTTACTTTAAATAAAGAAAATTTTCCAATAAGAGAATAAAATCCTCCAAGTGGACAGATATGTCCACACCATCCATTTTTAACAACAAACAAATCAAAAATAAAAATCGCACCAATTAGGCCTAATCCTGAACCCAATCCAAACACAATATTTCTATTTAAAATTGAAATTGGACTTACTACTTCAAAGGCAGCTAATCCGCTAATAGCTGAGACAATCAGGGCTAAAGCAATCATATAATAACGAATATTTCTACTCATCCAGATTTTTGGCTCAACTTTATCAATAAGTAGTTTTCTTCTAAGCCAGGTAGCAAGATCAGTTACCATATTTACAGGGCAAACCCATGAACAAAAGGCTCTACCTCCTATTAAACCATAAAAAAGAGTAATTATAACAGCTCCAACAACAACATTTGCTCCAACTAAAGCGCCAGTTGCTAATATTTGCAAGAGGGCAAAAGGATCTGAGAGTGGAATTTTATTAAATAAAAGCGAAGTAGAGATATCTCCTTGCAAAATACTCCATCCCCATGCATTTCCTGCAAAGTATAAAAAAAGTAGTGTAATTTGGGTAATTCTTCGTAAAATCAAATATTTCATATTTTTCATCTTATAATCCTAAAGAATTACTATTTAAATAATCAATTGGTTTTTTCTTACTTCGCTCATCATGCGTAGTAATATCATTTAAATTACGCTCTTTAACTCTTTGTTGATCTTTTTTATCCCACCCTCTTACATAATGAGCTCCAACTTTACCAAGAGCAACTTCTCTTGGCAAAACAAAAATTGCTGGTTTTTCAGTTACACACGCTTTTTCACAAAGTCCGCACCCTGTGCAAACATCAGGATCAACTTTTGGCTCTAAAAAGGCATGTTTTCCGGTTCTGCTGTTTCTGTTATAAACCAATTTAATTGCTTCATCAAGGAGTGGGCAAGCACGATAACATGCATCACATTGCAATCCCCAAAAAGCAATGCATGAATGCACATCAACAACAGCCACGCCCATTCGCATCATTTTAATATCAAGCTCTTTTGTTTTTGGATTGGTAACTCTTGTAATATCTAAAGCTTCTGTTGGACAAGCTTTAGTACATGGGATATCATCACACATATAACAAGGAACATCTCTTGGAATAAAAAAAGGTGTTCCAATTGTTACATTATCTCCAGCTTTTGCCATTTTAAGCGTGCCAGGAAGTTGCTTGCCATTTACGTCTTTATTTTGTGGTCTATTTTGGCACGCTTCGGCACAAAGTCCGCATTTAATACAAGTTTTTAAAAAATCTTCTTCATCTAAGGCAGCGGGTGGTCGAAGAGTGAGAGGTGAGCTTTTGGCTTTACTTGTATAACCAGCCCAAAGCAACACTCCCATTGCCCCAAGCCCAATGTGATGAGCTAAATCGGTAAAAAATCTTCTTCTTGGAGTAATTTTTTCTTTTTCTTTACCACCCATTGCCTTTTCCTTTTTTTATGCTTTATAAATTTTTACTGCACATTTTTTGTAATCTGTTTGTTTACTCATCGGACAAGTTGCATCAAGAGTAACTTTGTTAATAAATACTTTTTCATCAAACCATGGCACAAATACAAGTCCACGTGGTGGTCTGTTTCTTCCTCTTGTCTCTACCCTTGCTTTTACTTTCCCACGTCTTGATTCAATCCATACAAGTTCACCACGTTTTACGCCTCGTTTTTTCGCATCTTCTGGATGCATATAACAAAGCGCTTCTGGCATTGCTCTAAAGAGTTCTGGAACTCTCATTGTCATTGTTCCGCTATGCCAATGCTCAAGCACGCGTCCAGTACATAGCCATGTATCATACTCTTTATCTGGCATTTCTGGTGGATCCATATATGGTCTTGCAAAGATTTTTGCTTTGTTTTTAAGATCAATTTTTGGCTTAGTTTTATCTGGTTTTGTAAGGCTTCCTGGATAAAGTTTTTTAGCCAAAGGTCCATAAAATGCAAAATCTGTTAGTCCAGCCTCTTTTGCTGCTTTTGCTGCATATGGGTCATATTTAACATTAAAGCGCCAGAATGTTTCTTTACCATTAACAACTGGCCATTTGAGACCTCTTACTTTATGATATACATCAAATGGAGCTAAATCGTGTCCATGGCCTCTACCAAAGCTTGCATACTCTTCAAAGAGATATTTATGGATAAAAAAGCCATAACCTTTCCACTCTTTTCCATCACTTCCAATAACTTTTCTGCTATCACCTTTACTATCAGTATCATCAAAACCTTTAGCAACTGGATCATCAAGGGTATATTTTTTTGCCTCTTCATTAGCAAATAAAATTTCATACATTGTTGTATCTTCGCTATATCCCATTTTTTTGGCTGCTTCAATTACGCTTGGAAGTGGTTTTTTACGTGGTCCACTTGGTGGATATTCACCCCATACATCTTTAACTTTAAAACGTTTAGAGAGTTCTACCCATTGCCAAGTATCACTCATTGCTTGCCCAACTGGCAATACTTGTTGTCTCCAATGTTGTGTTCTTCTCTCAGCATTTCCATATGCTCCCCATTTTTCATAAATCATTGCACTAGGAAGTACCAAATCAGATACCATTGCTGAAATTCCAGGATATCCATCAGAGGTTACTATAAAGCAATCTTTTTTTCTTGCTGCTTTAATCCAGTGGTTTGCATTTGCTGTATCTTGGAAAGCATTACAAACATTTACCCACGCAAATTTAATAAGTCCATCTTCTAAGCCCCTGTGGATTGCAACAATGTGTTGTTTACCAACTGGATTGAGTGTTCCTTCTGGAATTCTCCAGCGTTTTTCGGCAATGGCTCTGTGTTTAGGATTTTTTACCATCATATCTGCTGGTAAGCGGTGAGTAAATGTTCCAACTTCTCTTGCTGTACCACAAGCACTTGGTTGACCAGTTAGTGAGAATGCCCCAGAGCCTGGTTTTGCTTGTTTATTAAGCAAGAAATGAACATTATAAGCCAATGTATTATCCCAAGAACCGCGTGTGTGTTGGTTCATACCCATTGTCCAAAAGCTTACTACTTTTCTATCTTTTTCAATGTAAAGCTGGGCTAATTTTTTAAGTTTTTTCTTAAACTCTTCAAGCGGTTCGTCTGGATCACCTTTTGCCAATTTTGCTACATAATCAAGTGTATATGGCTCAAGTGATTTTTTGTAATCTTCAAAGCTGATAATCCAGTGGGCTAATGTTCCACCTCTATTTTTCATCACATCACCCTCTTTATAGCCATACGGTTTGAGGGCTGGTGCTTCAAGCGATGAAACTTCTTTTGCCATCTCTTTTTTGATAATTTCCATCTCTTTATCGCTATAGAGTCCATCTTTGAGTGATTTTTCTCCTGCTCTTCTCATACCATAACCAAGATTAACTGGACCTGCTGCAAAAACGATGTGTTTTTTAACAAAATCCCAATCAATTGCTTCTGGATGGTTATAGACAATTTCATGAGCAATATAGTTCCAAATTGCTAAATCTGTTTGTGGACGGAAAATGATTGTAAAGTCACTCTAAATCGCAGGTTCTGTGTGTATAAGTTTGTAAGTTTACTACTTTTACACGATCTGGATCACTCAATTTTCTATCAGTACATCTTGACCAAAGAATTGGGTGCATTTCTGCCATATTTGAACCCCATACCACAATAGTATCAGTAAGTTCAATATCATCATAGCACCCACTTGGCTCATCGATACCAAATGTTTGATAAAATCCTACAACTGCACTTGCCATACAGTGTCTTGCATTCGGGTCAATCGCATTAGAGCGGAAACCTGCTTTCATCATTTTTTGGGCGGCATACCCTTCCATAATAGTATATTGCCCTGAAGCAAATACTGCAACACCTTCTGGACCACTCTCTTTTAGAGCTCTTTTGATTTGTTTTTCCATCTCATCAAAAGCTCTTTTCCAAGAGACTGGTTTAAATTTACCATTTTTATCAAATTCACCTTTTTCATTCACTCTCATAAGTGGTTGAGTGAGTCTATCGGCACCATACATAATTTTTGCGTTAAAATAACCCTTAATGCAGTTTAATCCTCTGTTAACTGGAGCTGCTGGGTCACCTTTTACAGCAACAATTTTTCCATCTTTTACTGCTAACATAATTCCGCATCCGGTTCCACAAAAGCGGCAAGGAGCTTTATCCCATCTCCATCCTGCTTCTGCTTCTTTAGCGGCTGCTTTTGCTTCTTCGGGGACCGAAATACCAACTGCTGCAGCTGCTGTGGCGGCTGCAGAGGCTTTAATAAAATCGCGTCGATTCATTCCCATATAGACCTCCTATTTTATTTATAGATGGGATGAATATATGGTATCAAAAATTTTTATGTTAGTAATTGATTTAAATCAATTTTTGCTAAAAAGCTTGGCTTTATCAATTTATGCTATATTTATTGCAAAAAATTATAGGAGCTAACAATGCTTGAGGTTTTAATTGGAATTTTTACATTTTATACATTATTAAAAATATATATTAGTGTAATGCAAATTGGCTATATAGCCAAAAAAAAATATCAAGAGGCTGTTCTTTTAACGCCAACAAAATATGTCATAGCGGCAAATTATGCTATTAAAAAAGAGCGTATGGCAATTGCACAAAGTTTTGTTGAATATTTACTTTTTTTATTTTGGGTTTATAAAGGTTTTGCATGGTTGCAGGGTTTGATTGGAATTGATGATACTTTAATAAATAGTTTACTTTTTCTACTTGGTTTTTTTGCAATTGAATTTTTCATCCATTTACCTTTTGAGATTTATAAAACGTTTGTTTTGGATAAATCATTTCATTTTAGCAATATGACACCAAAACTTTTTATTCTTGATTTAATCAAGCAAATTGCTTTATTTTTGCTTTTTGGCGGAGCAATTTTTTCGCTTTTAATATATGTTATTACAAATTATGAAAATTGGTGGCTTTGGGGCTTTTTGATAGCCTTTTTCTTTGTGGTTGCAATTAATTTTCTCTATCCAACTCTTATTGCTCCAATTTTTAATAAATTCAAACCAATTGAAGATGAATATTTAAAAGAAAAAATTGAAGCAATTTTAAAAGAAGTTGGATTAGAAAGTAATGGTGTTTATACAATAGATGCAAGTAAAAGGGATAATCGCTTAAATGCATATTTTGGAGGATTTGGAAAGGCTAAGAGAGTAGTGCTTTTTGATACTTTGCTTCAAAAATTAAATAATGATGAAATTATTGCCGTTTTAGGGCATGAATTAGGACACTATTCGCATAAAGATATTTTGAAAAATATTGCGTTGATGGGAGTTTTCTTTTTTGCAATTTTTTATATTGTTGGACATTTGCCAAGTAGTTTATTTTATGAGTTAGGAGTTGTTGAAAATGCTGGAGTCAAGCTTGCTTTAATTATTATGATTATGCCGCTTCTTAGCTTTTTCTTTATGCCAATAATTAGCTATTTTAGCAGAAAAAATGAGTATGCTGCAGATGAGTTTGGAGCAAAAATTGGAGGAAAAGAAAATTTAATTCGAGCCCTTTTAAAGCTTGTGAGTGAAAATAAAGCTTTTCCATATTCGCATCCACTTTATATCTTTTTTTACTATTCGCATCCTCCAATTATTAAGCGTCTTGAAGCTCTTGGGTATAAAGAAGAGGAGTTTTCTAAAGATAGTGTAATTTTGGGATTTTTAGATGATGCTTAAAAAAGCGCTTCTTTGGGCACAAAAAGAATTAATTGATGTGGTTGAACGCCCAAGATTAGAAGCTGAAATTTTAATTGCCTATTTGCTTGGATGTCGTCGCGAAGAGCTAATATTAAAAGAGATTGAAGATATTGATTTTGAAGCTTTAAAAGCTTTGATTGATAGAAGAAAAAATCATGAGCCAATTGAATATATAACAAATAAAGTTAGTTTTTACGATTTTGAGCTTTTTATTGATAAGGGTGCTCTTATACCGCGTCCTGAGAGTGAAATTTTGGTAGATAAGGCTTTAGAGCTTATTAAAAAACATGACATAAACAAAGTTGCAGAAATTGGTATTGGAAGTGGAGCGCTCTCGATTGCTATTGCAATGCATTCAAACGTGACAATTAATGCAAGTGATATTAGTAAAGAGGCTTTAGAAATTGCAAAAAGAAATATTGAAAAGTTTTCTTTACAAAATAAAATCAAGCTTTTTCATTGCAATTTAGATGAGAAGTTAGGAGAGTATGAATTTTTAATTAGTAATCCTCCTTATATTGATCCAAGTTATCCATTAGCAAAAAATGTAAAAGATTTTGAGCCCCATACGGCACTTTTTGCACCTCAAAAGGGTTTGAAAATACTTTTTGATATATTAAATCTTATCAAAGAAAAAGATATTAAATTTGTAGTATGTGAAATGGGATATGATCAAAAAAAAGCTATTGCAAAAAAGGCAAAAGAGCTTCAATTAGATGGAGAGTTGAAGTTTTATAAAGATTTAGCTGGATTTGATAGAGGCTTTGTTTATAAAAAGTTTCAATAAATTTATGTTGTAATCAATTTTTTTAGTTTAGTAAAGTTTGCTTTTGAAAATAAATTTTAATAAAGCCAATTTTTAGTAAAAGTTGTTATTATCACACAAAAAAGGAAAAATTATGCAAAAAACAAATAAAATTTTTACGACGATTTATCTACTTATTTTATCTTTAGCACTTGGTGCTTCAGTATATGCAGCTTTTGTTGTAGCTCCAGTTACTTTTAATTCTCAAAAGTGGCTTGGAAGTGAGATTTTAAGCCGCTATCAAGAAGGGCTTATAATGAGCCAAAACTTTATTGGGCTTAAATATTTTATTGTTGCTGCAATGATTGCAATATTTATTTATGAAGGGTATCAATATAAGCGATTTAATAGAGATGTAATTAAAGTAGTTTCAGCACTTGGAGCAATTGGAAGTGGGGCACTTTTTTGTTTTTTTTATATGAATTCTATAATTTCAATGCAAAAGCAAGGTGAAGATGTTGTAAATAGTCATATTTTTGAAAATATGCACAAAGGAAGCGAAATTGCTTTGGCACTTTTTTTGCTTTTTGGATTTACTCTTTTTATTCGAACACTTTTAAAGGAGTTAAAGTAATTGGAAAAAGCATTACATCCATTTCAACCTATTATTTTTAAAGGTAGTAAAATTTTAATTTTGGGCTCTTTCCCAAGTATTAAATCGTTTGAAGAAAACTTTTATTATGCACATCCTAAAAATCAGTTTTGGAAAATTTTAAGTCAAATTACAAGATATCCAGCAATAAGTAAAGATCAAAAAATTTGGCTTTTAAAAGAGCATCATTTAGCGCTTTGGGATATGGTAAAATCGTGCAAAAGAAAAAATTCGCTTGATAATAATTTGCAAGAAATTGAAGTTAATGATATAAAAAAGCTTTTGCAAGAGTATCCAAATATTGAAAAAATTGCTTTTACAAGCCGTTTGGCTGAGCGCCTTTTTAAAAAGCATTTTAAAGATGTAAAAGTGCAAACTTTTTATTTGCCATCACCTTCACCTGCATATGCAGCGATGAAGTTTGAAGATAAATGTAAAATCTATAAGGAGTTACTCTTTTGAATTGGGCAATAGGTGATATTCAAGGTTGTTTTGATAGCTTTATTACGTTGCTTGAGAAAATTAATTTTGATTTTGATAAAGATAGATTATGGCTTGTTGGAGATATTGTTAATCGTGGCAAAAAGAGTTTAGAGGTTTTAGAATTTGTTTATAAGCATAAAGAAAAAATTAATTTCGTTTTAGGCAATCATGATATTGGATTACTTGCTACTTTTTATAATTTGCGTCCATCAAATGATACTATTGAGCCAATTTTGACTCATAAAAGGGCAAATGAGTATATCAATTGGTTAAGAACGCAACCATTTCTTCATATCGATTATGCGCTTGGATATGTTATGGCTCATGCTGGAATAGCTCCGCAATTTGAACTTGGAAGTGCAATTTATTACAATTCGCTTTTGCAAGGAAGACTTAGCTCATTTGAGGCAAAAGAGTGGTTAGCAAAAATTTTTTCAAAAGAGACAAGAAAATATCATCCAATGGGACCTTTAATTGAAGAAGAGCGCTATGCTTTAAATAGTTTTATTAGAATGCGCTATTGCTATAAAGATGGGACACTTGATTTTAAACAAAAAGGCTCACCAAAAAATGCACCAAAAGAGCTTTTTGCTTGGTTTAATTGTCCAAATAGAAAAAAGATAGATTTAACAATTTTATTTGGACACTGGTCAACATTGGGACTTTTACAAAGAGATGATGTAATTTGTATCGATACAGGGTGTGTATGGGGAAGAGAGCTTAGTGCCTTTTGTTTAGAGAGCAAAGAGATTGTTCAAGTTGAGTGTAAAGCAAAGTAAGCTATAATGTAAAGAAGTTTTTCTAAAAGGGTGGTGGATGAAAAAACTTTTGTTTGGTAGTATAATTTTAGTTGGTATTGGATATATAGGAGTTCATCATTTTTTTGTATCTAAAAAGTTTGTATCTGAAAAAAAAGAGACTACAAAACATTTTGCTGATGTAAGACTTTCTTTAAACAAAATTACAAAAGAGATTGAGTTAAAAATTGCTTTTATGCTTGAAGATTTAACTCAAAATAAAGCTAAAATCAATGATAATGAATTAGAAAGTATTATTCGAAAGCTTCAAAGAATTAGAGCTTATGGGAAAGATATTTCAAAAGAAGCAAAAATTAATCTTTTAAAAATTATTAAGGTTTTAGCAAGTAAACACTATCCAAATAAAGCACTTCTTTTAAAATTGCTTGATATTGCTCAAAGCTCTCAAAAATTAACTGCCTAAGAGCTTTTTAACAAGAAGCATATCAACATAAGCTTCTTTTTTAGCCGAAGGATTTCGAAGTAAGAAACTTGGATGATAAGTTGGTATAAGTTTAAACTCTTTCATATCAATGATGCTTCCTCTTACCTTTGAAATAGGCTTTGTATCGTTTGTTAAATAATGATAAGCCGTTGAGCCAAGAGCAACGATGATTTTTGGCTTTATTATTTCTATTTGTTTAAAAAGATAAGGGCGGCAAGTTAAAGCTTCTGTTGGAAGAGGAGTTCTATTATTTGGTGGGCGGCATTTAACGATGTTGGCAATGTAGACTTTGCTTCTTTTTATTAACAAAACATTTTCAATCATTTTTGTTAAAAGCATTCCAGCACGTCCTACAAAAGGGCGGCCTTGTTCATCTTCGCTTGCTCCTGGTCCTTCGCCAACAAACATAAGTGTTGCATTAGGATTACCTTCTCCAAAAACGACGTGTTTTCTCGTTTTGCTTAGTTCACATAAATGGCAATTGTTTACAATTTTTCGTAAAGCATTTAAATCGTTTGGAAGAGGTAATTCATCTTTTTCAAATTCTTTGAGAGGTTTAATAAAGTTGACTCCAAGACTTTTGAGAGTATAGAGTTTTTTTAATTGCATTGCATTATAAAGTCGTTTCATTTTTTGCCTTTATTTTATAAATGAGTGCAAAAAGAAGAGGCACAAAAATTAAATTTAAAATCGTTGCCCAAGCAAGTCCAAATCCAAGCGAAACAGCCATTGGCTGAATAACCAACGCTTGCCCACTTGCAAAGAAAATTAAAGTAGAAAGTCCTAAAAGAGTTGTAATAGAAGTTAGCATAATAGGTCTAATTCTTGTTGAGGCTTTTTTTGCCAAATCGTTATAGTTTATACTTGTTTTAATAAAATCAAGCATTATAATTGCATCATTTACAACAACTCCAGCAAGTCCTACAATTCCCATGAGTCCTGGCATTGTGAGATTGAGCCCCATTATTTTGGTGCCAAAAAGAGCTCCTAAAATTGAAAGTGGAATAACACTTAAGGTAATAAGAGAAAGAATTAATGAATCAAACATTAAAACAAGAGCAATAAAAATTAAAAAGATTGCTAAAATTGCAGCTTCACTCATTTCTCGAATTACTTTGGCATTTTCTTTGGCTTCGCCTTTAATGATAATTTTATAGCCTTGCTTTCTTAATTTTTCAATGGTAGGTTTGAGTTTTTGCATAACTTTAGAAGCAACGCTTTTGCCTTTAATAGTTTGGGCTGTAATATTCCAAATGCGTTTGCCATTTTCTTTATAAAGTGTTAGAGGGCGTTTAATGGTAATAAAGTTGGTAATCTCTTTTAGAGCCACAAATTTTGAACCATCTGGTGTTGCAATTTGAATATTTTTTAAATCGATGGCTTTATCTTTATTTTTTTCTTTAAGAATAACATTAATAACTCCTTCTTTATTGAGCATTTTACTATAGTAGGTTTCTAAAAAGAGTCCTTGCAAAGCTTGAATTAAATAAGCTTCACTAAAGCCAAGCTTTTGACCATAAGAATTAATTTGTAATTTTATCTCTTTTGGGCCAAGTTTTTTATTGGTAGAGATTCCAATAAGATTTCCAATTTCATGAAGTTTTTTTATTATTGTTGCAATAGCTAAGTCAACATTTTTAGTGCCATCATCAACAATGCTTAATTCAATGTCATGTTTGACAATACCAGCTTGAGGAACAAAAATGGTTAAATCTTTAAAGATTTTTTCTCCTTTTTCATTTTTGGTGTTTTTAAAGCGATTAAGAATCTTTTTTGCCTGCTCTAAGATCTCAAAAGCACTTTTTTGGCGCTTCATGTTTGAGTTATCGTATTCAAGTGAAAAGATTGGATTAATATATTTGTCAAAAAAATTTTGTGGCTTTCTCTCGTTTAAGTTAATAAAGATATGAAAAAGATGCTCTCCACTTTCAAAAGTATTGTCTGGATTAAATTTAATTCCAACAATTGAAGTAATAGAAGAAACGTCACTTGAATTGAGCTCTTTTAAAAGTGCTTGTTCTAAGGGGATTATCTCTTTTTTTGTCTCTTCTAAGGTATTATTGATGCTTGTTTTTCCACTTAAATAGATTTGTTGGGCATCAAATTTTGGCATCAGTTCAAAGGTGCTCTGTTTTAAAAGATAAGCGGTAGCGCCCAAAATAAAAGTAACCATCAAAGCTACAACTAAAACTTTTTCTTTTAAAAGTATTAGAAGAGAGTTTTGATATTTTTTTTGTAATTTTTGCCAAAATGGACTCTCTTTTTTAATGGAACTTGAAGGATTTTTAAAAGTAAAAAGCTCTTTTGCATGGAGTGGCAAAAAGTAAAAGGCTTCAAAAAGGGAGCTTAAAAGCAAAATAGAAATCATAACAGGTAAAACTTTGATAAAAATTCCAATCTTACCGCTCATTAAGAGCAAGGGTAAAAAGGCAAAAATAGTTGTTGAGGTTGCAGTTAACACTGCTGGAAACATCTCAATAGAGCCTTCAATTGCGGCTTCTTTTGGAGTTTTGCCCATTTCAATGTGGCGAAAGATATTTTCAGCTACTACTATTGCTTCATCAACTAACATTCCAAGAGCTAACAAGGCTCCAAGCATTGTGAGCATATTCATACTATAGCCAAGATATTTTGCTGTAATGAGTCCTATAAAAAAGCTTGTTGGAATTCCTAAAGCTACAACGAAAGAAATTTGCCAATTAACGCTTAAAAAAATGGCAAGAAAGACTAAAATAAGTCCAAAAAAGATGTTTGAAGTTACAAGATTAATTCTATTTCGAATCCAAACGGAAGTATCGGTATAGACTTTAAAGGTAATTTTTGGATAGTGTTTTTGAAAATTTTGTAAAATTTTTTTAATTTTTTTGCTTAGCTCAATGGCATTACCGCTTTTTTGTTTGGTCACATTTAAAGAGATATTCTCTTTTCCATTAAAATCGGATATCTCTTTTGCTTTGCCAAGACCATAAGAAATGGAGGCAATATCATTTAAACGAATAAATTTACCACCAACATTTAGGGTTAAGTTTTGCAGTTTTTTTATCTCTTTTTGACCATTAATGCTTGAGAGATAAATTTTGCCATCTTTACTTTTAAAGCTTCCTGCTGGATAAATGGAGCTAATTTGAGAAATAGCTTGATAAAGAGTATTTTGAGGTAATCCTAAAGCTTCAATTTTTGCTTCGTTTAGTTGAATCGTTACTTCATAAGAAGCATCGCCTCTAATTGCAATCGTTCCTAAATCTTTAATTTGGCTAAGTCGATTTTTTAACTCTTTTGCAGCTTTTAGCAGCTTTTCTTTTGGAACATCTCCAGAGACTGCAATAAGAAGCAGGGGAAATTGATGCACTAAAACTTTGGCAACTGGTTCATTCATATCGCTTGGCCAATCTTGACGATGATTAGTAATAATATCTTTAACATCATTTAATACTTGTTGAGGATTTGTATGTTCTTTAAGCTCTAAAGTAATTAAAAATGAGCCATTTTTAATTACGCTATCGATTCTATCTATGCCTGCGACATTTTTTAAATCCTCCTCCAAAGGAATAACGGCCATTTGATCAAGAACTTCCCCACTTGCACCGCTATAAGCTCCTCTAATTGTAATAATATCAAGCTCGGCTGGTGGAAAAAGCTCTTTTGGAATTGATTTATAGGCAAAAATCGCCATTATAAACATTAAAAGAAAAAGAATATGATTTAATATTGCCTTTTCAACCGCAAAAGTAATGAATTTTCGAATCAATTCTCATCCTCTATGTATTCTTTTTCTTCTTGAGGGTTTTGATAGATAAAAAGTGAATTGG
Source organism: Campylobacteraceae bacterium (assembly GCA_027036015.1). Classification (GTDB taxonomy): domain Bacteria; phylum Campylobacterota; class Campylobacteria; order Campylobacterales; family Sulfurovaceae; genus JAADEQ01. Next base: position 1,177 of record JALVTH010000040.1, on the reverse strand, counting down.
TTACGGTATTTTGAAATTGCAATTTTTGCGTTTTGAGCATTAAAATGTTGTGTTCTTCTTTGAGGGCATCAATTTTAACTAACATTTTTTGGATATCCCGACTTAAATAATAGATTTGATTAGCAACGTATACTTTTATAAGCAAGAAAAAGGTTAAAATTGCCAAAAGAAAAATTGCTTTTTTTACGTCAAGTTGCATTTTTATTCCTTAAACTGAAAGGCTCTTAATTTTGCACTTCTACTTCGAGGATTTTTAATAAGCTCTTTTTGACTTGGAATTATGGCTTTTTTTGTAAGAATCGTGCCAAGTTCGTGATTGTTACCACAACTGCATCGAAAGCTCTCAGCTGGACAAATACAACTTTTTGCCCACTTTTTAAAACGGCGTTTAATGAGTCTATCTTCAAGAGAGTGAAAGGTTATAAAAGCAGTAATAGCTCCTTTTGGGCACTTTTGCTCTAATACATCAAGTAAACTTATAATTTCGCCAAGTTCATTATTTACTTCAATTCTAATTGCTTGAAAAGCAGTTGTTGCTGGATGGCTTTTTCCTTTTTTGGGAATGGTAGAAGCAATGATATTGGCTAAAGTTTCATTTGAATTAATTGGAGCTATTTGACGATAAGCAACAATTGCTTTAGCTAATTTTCTTGCCTCTTTTATTTCTCCATACTCTTTAAAAATTCGTTCAAGTTCACTTTGAGAATAAGCATTTACGACATCTTTGGCACTAAAACTTTGGCTTTGATCCATTCGCATATCAAGTGTTTTGCTAAAAAAATTAAAGCCTCTTTCTCTCTTGTCAAGCTGTAATGAAGAGACTCCAAAATCGGCTAAAATACCTTTAACATTAGCAAAATCTAATTCTTTGATTTTTTGGGCAAAAGAGCCATGTAAAAGTGTAACTCTATCTTTAAATGGGGCAAATTTTTCTTGGCAATAGTTGATTGCTTCAATATCTTTATCAATACCAATAATTGTAATGTTTTTATTTGATTCTAAAATGGCACTGGAATGTCCTCCATAGCCAATGGTGCAATCAATAATAACTCCATCTTCTATTTTGTCAAAAAGATTGACAACTTCATTTAATAAAACTGGAATATGTGGAGTATTTTGTAATTGATTCAAGAAACCCTCTTTTTTTATGATATCATACCAAAAAAGAGTTAAGCTT
>JALVTH010000039.1 GCA_027036015.1 Campylobacteraceae bacterium | reverse complement strand
TATAAAAGACATTTTTATACTTTAATTAATTATAAACAAGCAATTATATACTCCTTTAATAAACAAAATAAATTTTAAAAATATCCAATAACTAAAGCCAAAATTTTAAATATTACAAGATTTAGCATACCTGCAGCTATTCCTGCAAGTAAATCATCTCCTACAACTCCAAGGCCGCCTTTTGCTTCTTTGTCTATTTTTCCAATAGTAGAAGGCTTCCAAATATCAAAGAGTCTAAAAGAAGCAAAACTCAAAATTAAAGCAATATAAAATCCATAAGGACCTTTGTAAATATATGGATAAATTCCAAAAGTAAAGGCCATTGTTAGCCAAATTCCTAATGCTTCATCAATGACGATAGTTTTATCATCATGCGCACCGCCATTTTTTTCAAATTTATTAATTTCTAAAATAGCAATTATACTTCCAACTAAAATAATTGAGACTAATGAATTAAGCCCTAAATAATAAAGTATCAAAAGCCCAATTGGCATTGCCACAATGCTACCAACAGTTCCTGGAGCAATTTTGCTATATCCTGCACCAAAAAAAGTTAAAAAGAGCTTTTGCATTTTTACCCTTATGTAAGAGAAGTAGTTTGATAAAGTTTCATAAGTTTAATATAAAATTCTTCTTCGTTTTTATCTTCTAAAAGCCCACTTCCTGGAATTAACATATCATAGGTTTGTTGGAGATTTTTGAAACGATTTGGAAAGAGTGAAGCCATAATATAAGCAGAAATCTCTTTTCGAACCAAAATCGAAGGTGGCAAAATACCGCTATTTATAAGCTCCATAATAGGAGCACTATGATAGTGGATATGATGATGTTGTCCGTGAGGGCAAGTTTCAGTTGTTACTAAAGTTCGGCAAACATTGCAATAGACGTACTCTTGATTTAGAATAATATTAATTCCTATATCTTTTAAGGTATCAAAAATGGTATTTTCTTTACCTTGTGCATAAACCATTCCAAGAGCTCTGTGATTTTTCCCAACGATTAAGTTGTGCGCTCCATAATTTTTGGCTACAAGTGCGTCTAAAATAAGTTCGTTATATCCTGCAAAAATATAGCTATTTTCAAATGGAATAACAATAACCTTTTTACTTGGTAAGTAATTGCTTACAAAAGTATCAAGTGTGTGTTTTCTAATTTCATAATCCATTCCCTCTTTGGTAAATGGTTTGATCAAAAAAATTATCAATAAATCACTAAAGGTTAAAGCATCGCGAATAACGCGCTCTTGTGCCCTAGTTAGTGGATTTGCTCCAAGCATGATGGCTGAAATTTTTTGAGCTCCTGTTTGTTCTATGTGAAGCTTGAGTGCTTGTTTGGTTTTTTTAATTAAAGGATATTCAACGTGATATTTTCCACTCACAGCCCAATTTCCAAGGCGTTTATAGGCTCTATTAACAGCTGGGATGGAGAGATCTTTGGTGCCATAAATGTTAAAGATACGCTCTTTTGGATCGATAGGAAAGACTTCTTCAACAATAATGTATCCAACTTCTTTATTATTGTTAATTAAAGTAACTTTTTGCCCTTTTTTAAATTGCTTGATATTTTCTTCGTTTCTTTTGCCGCGAGGAGAGAGTGTAAAAGAAAAAGGAAAAGGAAGTCCTTTAAAGCGTCTGCTTTCATCTACTTCTTTTGCTTCTTTTTGATTCATTAGCCCAGTTACTGGATAGAGTAAGCCCTCTTGAATTAAGGCTAAGGTTGAAAGAGCTTCGGTATCAATATAGAGCGTATCATTTCTTTTAGAAAAACTCAAATCTTCTCCTATAAACTATTTTTTAAAGAGTTGAAATTTTCGCCTTTTTTCCCACAAACTTTTTCTTGATATTCCAAGTTTTTTACTCAGTTCCGTATCTGGATATTGATGTTGGAATTTTTTAATGATATATTGGACATATTCGTTAATTGTTAAAATATTGTTTTGGTCATACATTTTATTTGAACTATTGATCGTTACCTTTTCAAAAGGCGTATCGATATTCTCATCTAATGAAGATATTATAAACTGTTTTCCATTAATTAAATCAAATAATTTCATTCTGTCATCTTTTTTTAACTTATCGATGCGTGAAAGATACGCAATTTTTCTACTATCAAGCTTTTTGAGCTTCTCTTCCCACCCATCACATTGTAAATCGATAAATAAAAGATTCTTTTTATATTTTGCCGATAAATCAATGGCTACCTTATCTGCAACTCTTTGATAATTGGTATAAATCGTTAATGGGATTTTGAGCTTTTTAACATCAATTGTGATGTCAATTTCTTTAAACATTGAGTTTAATAAATCGTTGTAGAATTGATTTTGCTTTTTTAATCTATTATATTCGTAAAAGTGCTCAATCTTTCGAACAAGCTCTTCAATAACGAAAGGCTTTTGAATGTAATCGTTTGCGCCAGCTTTTAAAGGGTTTCCTACAGTATCATTATTGATATAACTTACCATTAAAATAATAATTTTGTTTTTGCGCTTTTGAATTAACTTGATTGGATCTTGATTTGGAATTGTGGTTGAGAGCAAGTAGATATCGCCTTCTGCACTCATTGCATCTTTAATTGAAGAGTAAACTTCTGTTTCGTAATTAAACTGCTCTAATTTACTTGCAATACTTTGAGCCAAATAAAGTTCGTTATCAATAATGATTACTTTCATGCCTCATCCCATCTAAAAGTTTTTAATGTTGCAATAGCTTGCACGAGAACCCCTTCTTTTCGGCCTATAAAGCCAAGTTTTTCTGCTGTTGTAGCTTTAATGTTGATTTTGCTTGGTGAAATATTTAATAAAGAAGCCAAAGTCTTTATCATTTCTTCTTTATAAGGGGTGATTTTTGGAAATTGTGCAATGATACTTATATCAATATTGACAATTTCATATCCAATTTGAGTTATCAAAGTAACAATTTCTTTGAGTAACTCTTTTGAATCGGCGTTTTTATACTTTTTATCATTATCTGGGAAAAATTCTCCAATATCTCCCAGCGCGGCTGCGCCAAGCAAAGCATCAATGATGGCATGAATTGCTACATCTCCATCGCTATGGGCTTTAAATCCAATATCGCTTTTTATTTCAACTCCGCAAAGATACATCTTTTTATTTGCATCAAAAGGGTGTATATCAATACCAATTCCGCTTCTTTGCTCAATGAGAGGTCCTCTTAGACAAGATAGAAGTGCTAAATCTTCTTTATAGGTTAGTTTATGTGCTTTATTTGAACCTTGTACAAATAAAACATTTTTATTGAAAGCATAAAAAGCAGAGCTTTCATCACTAAATTCACCTAATGCATGGGCTTTTTTCAGTGTATTGGTATCACAAAGCTGAGGGGTTTGAATTCGAAGCACTTTTTCGCGATCAATTGGTTTACCATCAAAATAGCAAGTATCACTAACTTTAATTGCAGGTGCTATGCAAAAGTTACTTTTTTTATTTTGTAAAAGATTTTCGATTAATTCTTTTTCGATACAGGCTCTTGCAACATCACTAATTAAAACAAAAGGGGTTTTTACTTCTTTTAGAGCATTTGCAACTGATTCTTGGCGAGATTTGCTGCTTCCTTTTACAAAAAGATACTCAGGTGCAATGCGTTTAGCTAATTTTATTTCATTTTCATTCATTACTATAATAGTTTGAGTAAACTTTGTAACACTATTAAATTTATCTGCTACAAATTGCCACAATAGCTTGGTGCCAATTTTGAGCCATTGCTTCTTAACGGGTAAGTTAAAGCGCGTTGAATTGCCAGCTGCTAAGAGTATTAATGTTACTTCTTGTTGCACTTTGGCCCTTATTGTTACGATTTGTATAATTATAACAACTCAATCTTAAAGATGTGTATAATCGTTACAATTTTTTTGTGAAAAAAAATAAAAAATAGGAAAAAGATGTAATTAAGAGAAAAATTCTCTTATTTAAGCAATTCTTTATAATTTTTTAAGATTTCATTGGTAAACTGCAACTATCAGCAAGGATAATTTTGCTAAAGTTTAAAGATTTTTTCACAAAGGGTTTGCGATGAGAAAAGAATGGGTAGCAAAACGCAAAAATGATAAAGTAAGAACACAAATGTATTATGCAAGACAAGGCATTATAACGCCTGAGATGGAATATATTGCCAAAAAAGAGCACATATCACCTGAGCTTTTAAGAAGCGAAGTAGCAAGAGGAAGATGTATTATTCCAGCTAACATTAACCATACTCATTTAAAGCCAATGGCAATTGGTATGGCAGTGAGTTGTAAAATCAATGCAAACATTGGCTCATCTGCACTTGCAAGCGATATAGCAGGTGAAATTGAAAAAGTAGATGTTTGTTTAAAATATGGAGCCGATACAATTATGGATTTAAGTACAGGCGGAGATTTGGATAAAATTAGAGAAGCTGTCATTGCACATTCAACTGTGCCAGTTGGAACTGTTCCAATGTATCAAATTTTGCATGATATAAATGATAAAGTAGAAAATCTCACAATTGATATGATGCTAAAAACTTTAGAAAAACAAGCAAAACAAGGGGTAAGCTACTTTACAATTCATGCTGGATTTTTACTTCGCTTTATGCCATATGTTGCAAAAAGAAAGATGGGAATTGTAAGTCGTGGCGGAAGCTTAATGGCTGCTTGGATGATGCATCATCATAGAGAAAATCCTTTTTATGAAGCTTTTGATGATATTTTGGAAATTTGTAGAGAGTATGATGTTTCGCTTTCGCTTGGTGACAGCTTGCGTCCAGGATGTCTTGCAGATGCAAGCGATGAAGCGCAACTAAGTGAATTAAAAGTTCTTGGAGAATTGACTCTTAGAGCTTGGGAAAAAGATGTTCAAGTTATGATTGAAGGTCCAGGGCATGTACCGCTTAATCAAATTGAGCGTAATATGAAACTTGAGCGCGAATATTGCCATGAAGCGCCATTTTATATTTTAGGACCACTTGTTACTGATATTGCAGCTGGATATGATCATATTGCAAGTGCAATAGGCGCGGCAGTTGGCGGATGGCATGGAGCGAGCATGCTTTGTTATGTAACACCAAAAGAGCATCTTGGTTTGCCAAATTCAGCTGATGTTAGAGAAGGTATTATTGCTTATAAGATTGCTGCGCATGCAGCTGATATTGCAAGAGGACGACCGCATGCAAGAGATGTTGATGATGCAATGAGCGATGCGCGCTATAACTTTGATTGGAATAAACAGTTTGAATTAGCGCTTGATCCAGAAAGAGCAAGAGAGTATCATGATGAAACCTTGCCTCAAGATGTTTTTAAAGAGGCTGAGTTTTGCTCTATGTGCGGTCCTAAGTTTTGTTCATATAAAATTACACAAAATATTATGGAAAACCATGGCGGTGATATAAAAAATGAAGAGCTAAGCTTTTTAGAATAAAGCTTACAAAAAAATTTAAAGGAGAAAAAATTGGCAAATGTAAGTAAAGAACAAATTTTAGAGGCACTAAAAAATGTAATTTATCCAGGATTTACAAAATCCATTGTAGATTTTGGTTTTGTAAAAGATATTGCAATAAGTGATGATGAAGTAAGAGTTTTTGTCGATATTACTTCAAGTGCCGAGGAGGTTAAAAAACAAATTATTCAAGATGCAGAGACTGAGCTTAAAAAACTTGGTATTAAAAATGCTTATATTGATATAAGTGCTCCAAAAGCACCAATTGAGCGAAGCAACTATATGACAGGCAAAAATATAGCTCCGCAAATTAAAAACTTTTTAATGGTAAGTTCTGGAAAAGGTGGAGTTGGAAAATCAACAACTTCAGTAAATTTAGCTGTTGCACTTGCAATGCAAGGGAAAAAAGTTGGACTTTTAGATGCTGATATTTATGGACCAAATGTGCCAAGAATGCTTGGAATTGAAGGAGTTCGTCCAGAAGTAGCAGGCAATAAAGTACTTCCAATAAAAGCGCTTGGTATTGAAGTAATGTCTATGGGTAGCTTAATGGAAGAGGGGCAATCGGTCATTTGGAGAGGCTCAATGGTTATGAAAGCAATTGAGCAATTTTTAAGAGATATTTTATGGAGTGATTTAGATGTATTAGTTATTGATATGCCACCAGGAACAGGTGATGCACAGCTAACCTTAGCCCAATCTGTTCCAGTAACTGCTGGACTTACTGTTACAACTCCTCAAAAAGTAAGCCTTGATGATAGCAAACGAAGTCTTGATATGTTTAAAAAACTTCATATTCCAATTGCAGGAATTATTGAAAATATGAGCGGCTTTATTTGTCCGGGTGATGGAAAAGAGTATGATATCTTTGGAATGGGAACAAGTGAACCAGTTGCCAAAGAGTATGGAACCCAGTTAATTGCTAGAATTCCAATTGAGCCAGCTATTCGCGAAGGTGGAGATAGCGGTAAACCAGTAACTTACTATCAACCTGAAAGCGAAACAGCAAAACGCTTTCAAGAAGCGGCAAGTAAGCTTTGGGATTTTATGCAAAAGGTACAAGAAGAAGGAAAAGCGGACAACTCTGCAATTCAACCAACAACTCCTCCAGGTGTTTCTGCTTGTTCTATGCGCTAAGCCTTTTTGGCTTGGCAACTACTTTTTTAAAAAATTCTAAAATTTTGTTAAAAAATTAAAATACCTAAAATAGGTATCTTGCTTCAAACTATACTACAAAAAAGCGTTTTTTTCTCTTTAATTGTATAAAAAATATACAATTAAGCTCTTGCAAATATGTTATCATTATAAAAAAATTATACAAGGAAGGAAAATGGAAACTTTTGTTGATTCACTTTTTATGATTTTTAGTATGGTGTTGATTTTGTTTATGGTGCCAGGTTTTGCAATGCTTGAGGCAGGGCTTATTCGAACAAAAAATGTAACGACTGTTTTAACAGTTAATACAATGATTTATGTGATTGCTTCTATGGCTTTTTTTCTTATAGGGCATAAAGTTGCATTTGGTGGCTTTAATTTTCAAAACTCAATTCATCCTTATATTTTCTTTTTATTTCAAATGGCATTTGTTGGAAAAGTTATAAATATTATGAGTGGAGGGGTAAGTGAGCGCGTTAAAGTTACTCCTTTAGTAATTTTTACTTTTATTGTTGGTGCATTTTTATATCCATTTATTGTCAATTTAACATGGGGTGTAAATTGGTTAAAAGGGACACTTTTTGATATTTCTGCAATGCATGATTTGGCAGGTTCTACTGTAATTCATTCAACTGGTGGATGGGCACTTCTTGCTGCAATTTTAATTATGGGACCAAGATATAGACGTTATAAAGATGGCAAAGTTCATGTCATTCCAGCTTCAAATATTCCTCTTGTAGTGCTCGGAGCTTTTTTGCTTTGGATTGGCTGGATTGGTTTTAATGGTGGAAGTGTTGGAGGAATAGCAAGTAAAGACAATTTAGATGCAGTTGCAACAACAATTATTAATACAAACAATGCAGGACTTGCAGGAGCAATTGCGGCTTGGCTTATGACTTATGTACGCTATAAAAAGTATGATGTTACAATGATTTTAAACGGTGCTCTTGGAGGGCTTGTTGCAATTACCGCTGGAGCTGATGTAATGGATATCTACTCGCCGCTTGCTGTAGGTGCAATTGGTGGTGTGCTTGTTGTATTATTTGTGCCATTTTTTGATAAATTAAAAATCGATGATCCAGTTGGAGCACTTTCTGTTCATTTGATTAATGGAATTTGGGGAACTCTTGCTGTTGGTATTTTTGGGAAAGCCTCATTTTTGGCTCAACTAAAAGGAGTCGTAGTGGTTGGTGCAATTGTATTTCCGTTATCTTTTGTAATTTTATTTATTATTAATAAAATTATGCCGCTTCGTGCAACTGAAGAAGAGCAAATTGAAGGACTTGATGCAATTGAGTGTGGAATTGAATCATATCCAGAATTTAAACAAAACATTTAAAGGATAGTGTATGAAAAAAATAGAAGCAATTATCAAGCCATTTAAACTTGATGATGTAAAAACGGCTTTAGTTGAGGCTGGAATTGAGGGTATGACAGTGAGCAATGTCAAAGGCTATGGCCGTCAACAGGGCCATAGCGAATTGTATCGAGGAGCAGAGTATGTCATTGAGTTTATTCCAAAAATTAAAATAGAAATTGTTGTAAGCAATGAAGAGTATGCTCAAAAAGCTATAGAAATTATTAAAAAAGAAGCTTACACTGGCAAAATTGGTGATGGTAAAATTTTTGTAAGTAACATAGAAAAAGTAATTCGAATCAGAACGGGTGAAGAGGACGAAGAAGCGCTCTAAAAAAGGGTAAAAGCCCTTTGTGTTTTATTTTGTAGCGTTTGCTTTAGCTACTTTTATTTAGTTTTATTTACATGGGCTTGTGTAGTATTAGCTTTAGTAGCATTAGCTTCTACTTTTGCAGCACTGTTATTTGCTTCATCAGCCATAAGTGTTGTTGCTCAAAAGCTAAGATTCCAAGTGCTGTTAAGATTGTTGCAATAGTTTTTATATAAGCCCTCCTAAAGTTCTTAATAAAAAATAATTGAAGTGAATTTTTCTTAATCTAATTTAAAATTTTGCTATTAAATATCAATTTTTTTAACTTTTACCACACCTTGAGTTCATTATATAAACTATCGCGTTCAACTGGAATAAACCCACTATTTTTAATAAGTCCAACAAGTTCATCTTGGCTGATACCATTTGCACTTTTAGCTCCAGCTGCACTTTGGATTGATTCTTTTTGAATTGTGCCATCTAAATCATCACAGCCAAATTCTTGTGCAACTAAAGCTAAATTAATTGTTGTAGTTGCCCAATAAGCTTTGATATGCTCAAAATTATCAAGAAAGATTCTTGCTATTGCAAAAGTTTTTAAAATCTCATTTGCAGTTAAAAACTTTTCAACTTTTAAATAGTTATTTTCTCTTTGATAGACTAAAGGAATAAAAGTATTAAATCCTTTTGTTTTATCTTGAAGCTCTCGTAATCTATTCATATGATCAATGCGGTGCTCTCTTTTTTCAATATGACCAAAAAGCATTGTTGCATTGCTTTGTCTTCCTCGCTCATGCCACTTTTGATGAATTAAGAGCCAATTTTTAGAATCAACTTTTCCTTTGCAAATTTTATCTCGAATTGTTTCATCAAATATCTCAGCACCACCTCCTGGCATTGAATCAACCCCACTTTCTATCATCATATCAAGCACTTCATCATAACTTAAATTATACTCAGTTGACAAAAAGTGTACTTCTGCAGCAGTTAAGGCTTTAATATGGATATTTGGCAACTCCTTTTTGATAGCTCTAAAAGCATCAAAATACCAATTAAGCCCTACATTTGGATTATGGGCTGATACAATATGAAGCTCTTTTGCGCCTTTATTAGCAGCATCTTTGGCAATAGCAACAATTTCATCAATTGTGAGCGTATAAGGGTTTGGATTTTTTCTTGTAGCAGAATAGGCACAAAATTTACATGTATCTTTACATATATTTGTTGGATTAATATGGCGATTAACATTAAAAAAACTCTTTTTGCCATGCTTTTTGAGTCGTATTTCATTTGCTATTGGAGCAATATCTAAAAGGTTATAATCATATAGTGCCAAAGCCTCTTTTGGAGTGATTCTTTGGTTATTTTTTACTTTTTCTTTTACAATATCAAGCATTAAAATCCTTTAAGCATTTGCTAAATTTCTTGTGATATTATAGCAATAAAAACGCAAGGGAAACTTTGGAAGAGTTAAAAAGAAAAATAGAAGATTTAATAAGTAACAATGCCTCAAACTTTGAAATTGCCAAAGTGATAAAAGAGAATTTAAAAAACTATTATGCCACTTTATCTGAAGTTTTTAAAAAAAGTGGAGGAAAAGATTTTTTAATTAAACATATAAGAAAGATTGATTCAATCATAAAACTTGCCTATTATGTGGCTACCAGAGAGAGCTTTTTTGAATTTTTTCCAAGTAAAAATGCAATTCCTCTAACTATTAATGCACTTGGAAGTTATGGAAGAGAGCAATTAAGCCCAAAATCTGATATTGATATTATGTTTATTTATAAAGAGATTCCTGGTTATAACACCAAAGAGATTATTCAAAATATCTTATATCTACTTTGGGATGTTGGCTTAAAACTTGGTCATAGAGTCCATGAAATAAGTGAACTTGAAGCTGTGGCAGATTCTGATGTAACAATCAAAACAGCAATGCTTGAAGCGCGATTTGTTGATGGTTCAAAATATTTATGGGTAGAGATTGAAAATGTTTTAAGCCGTATTAGACAAACAAAGCAGCTTGAGTTTGTCAAAGCAAAAATTAAAGAGCGCCGTGAGTTACGAAAAAAATATCCTTTAATGATGGAACCAAACTTAAAAGAAGGCGTTGGAGGCTTTCGAGATGCAAATATTGTCTTTTGGATAGGAAAGCTGCTTTTTAATGTGCCAAATATTAAAGAGCTTCCAACTTCAATTGTAAATGAAAGAGACTATGCAAAATTTCGAAGTGCACTTGAGTTTTTGTTTAAAGTCCGCTCAGCACTTCATTTGGTAGTTGAGAAAAAAACAGACCATTTACGACTTGAATATATTCCAGATGTTAGTGAGCTATTAGGTTATGGCAAACGCCATATGATTTTTAGCAAAAGGGTGCACAAAGCTTTAAGAACTATTTGGCTTTATTCTAGAATTTGGCTTGAAAAAATTGCAAGTTTAAAAGGTGTCGTTTTATATAGTGGTTATCTTTGTTCTAATAGCACTTTTTCTTCAACACAAGAGGCGCTTGAATTTTTAATCAAAAATGCAAATACTCCTTTTCGCGCTCATCCAAGACTAAACGAACAATTTTTACGTTTGCACGAAAAAGAGCCTACAAAGCCAGATACTACCATGATTATAGAGCTTTTTAAAGCTCCTTATACAAGTTCGATTTTACAAGCTTTAAACGAAGTTGGAGTACTTGGTTTTTATATTCCACCACTTAAAAAAATTGATGCACTGCCTCAATTTGATGGTTACCATAAATATACTGTTGATATGCATTTAATTAAGTGTGTAGAAGCACTTGAAAATATTCAAGACTCTTTTATAAAAGAGCTTTTTGAAAGTTTAAATAGCAAAGATAAATTATTACTCAAAATGATTACTCTATTACATGATGCAGGAAAAGGGCGAATAAAAGATCATCACGAACTTGGAGCAGCACTTTTTAGGGTTTATGCAAAAAATTTAGGCTTAGATGAAGATTTTATTAATCTTGGAAGCAAACTAATAATGCACCATTCTCTCCTTAGCCAAACAGCTCAAAGAGAAGATATCTATTCTCATAAAGTTATTGCAAAATTTGCAGGCTTTTTTCCAAGCAAAAGAGAGCTTGATTTAATTTTACTTTTAACCTATGCAGATACAAGTGGTGTTGGCAATAATATCTATAATGAATTTAACGCAAGACTTTTTAAGACACTTTATGAAAATGCTATGAACTTTTTGCAACATAAAGAGTTTGTTAGTGAAATGGAACAAAGAATTAATCGTATTTTGTCATTAAAACGCTCAGCCCAATTTAAAGCATTGCCCAAAAAATTGCAGCGAAAAATTTTGGAGATAGAATCTAATTTACCTTTTATTAAATATACAACCAACCGCATTATCGAAATTGCCCGCCAAGCGCTTGAGACAACAAATTATCGCTATATCATTACAAATAATAAATTTTTAACCATTGAAATTATTCGAAAAGAACCGATAGATTTGGGTTATTTGCTTAGTAAATTACGCCATTTAAATATTGCTAACTTGGATATTGTAAGACTATTTGATGGAGCAAAATATTTTAAAATTGATTTTAATCAAAAGGTAGAAGAAGACGAAATTCAAAGAATTGAGCAAATTATAGAAGCTTCTTTTAAAGAACAAAAGCGTCCAATACTTAAATCTCCTCAAATTAAAAAAGAAGATATTTTTATCGATTGCGATCATACAAACGATTATGCTCTTTTAAAACTCAAAGCCCCAGATACTAAAGGGCTTTTAGCTTTTATTATGAATTTGTTTGAAGAGTATCAAATAGAAATTGTTTCAGCCAAATCAAGTACGATTAAAAAAATAGCCTACGATCTCTTTTTAATTGAGAAAAATGGAAATTTTTGCATCCATAAAGAAGAGATAGTCAAAAGGCTTTCGAGCTAATCTTTTTGAACAATATCAATAAGTTCAGCCAAAAGCTCTTTTGCTTCCTCCTCCTCCATTTCGCCGCTTTCAATCTCAATTAAAATTTCACGGCATTCATTATGAATTTCTTGCAGTTCTTCAAGCTCTTCCCTCTCTCCTAATGAAATTTCCTCTCCATTTGCAATAGTTTGGTAAATACCATCAATTACTTCTTCTAAATCGGGCATTACAATATTTTCAAGAATGCTTTTTAATTTTTGAATACTGCTTTGTTCACTCTTCATTGCTGTCCCCCTTTTTGAGTTTAGTTATTGTAACATATTTCTTACAAATTCATTCTTTTAAAATATGCTTTTACCACATCTTTAAATTTTTTCATTCTCTCATCTCCCTTTGGTAATTCTTGGCGCATCTGTTTTAACAATGCTACAAAACTTTCCAAATCTTTTGGCAATAAAGATTCAATATACTCTCTCAGTCCTCTTGATAGAGCAGGGGAAGCACCATTTGTTGAAATTGTAATAGTAATATCACCTCTTTTTATAATTGATGGAAAGATAAAGTCACAATATTTAATATTATCAACACAATTTATTAAAATATTTTTTCCTCTTGATTCATAAAAAATTGCTTCTTGCAATTTTTCATCATTGATTGCAACAATTACTATATCAAACTTTTCAATATCTCCTTTTTGATAGCTTCTTTGAAAATAAGGCAAATTGTGTTCTTTTATTAAAAGATAGTTATTATATTTGATTTCTGGTGCAATAACTGTAATATTTTTACTAAAAGGCAAAAGTGCTTTTAGTTTTTGCAACGCAATTTTCCCGCCCCCAATTAATAAAATTTTTTTTTCATTTATATCTAAATAAAATGGAAAATAACTCATTGCAAACTCTTTTTTAAATTATTTTTCTTTATTATACAAGATTATTTTTAGTTTATTTTTGATAAAAATCAATAAATTGCTTGTAAAAAAAGATTATAATAAAACAGCAAAGCAAAACGCTCTTCATATAAGCCCTTCTAAACTACTTACCCCTTTTAAAAGCCGTTTTGCTTTGTGCGAAAGAGTGTGTAATGATTCATAAAAACATAATAGCACTTGGATTTGTTAGTTTTTTTACCGATTTAGCAAGTGCAATGGTTACTTCAATATTGCCTCTTTTTATTGTTTATGTTTTGAATCAAGGAGTTGATAAGCTTGGATTTGTAGTAGCAGTTGCTACATTTGTTTCATATGGATTTAGGGTTCTTTTTGGAATTTTGAGCGATAGATTGCAGATTGTAAAGCCATTTGTAGTAGCTGGATATTTTATTTCAGCTTTTACTAAACCTCTTTTAGCATTTTCACACTCTTGGCAAAGTGTTGCAGTTTTAAGAGCACTTGAGCGGATGGGCAAAGCGGTTCGAAGCGCGTCCAAAGACAGCCTGATTTCTGAATACAGCGGCGGTAAGAGCGGCAAGAGTTTCGGTTTTCATAAAATGATGGATGTTGCGGGTGAAATGAGCGGTGCACTGATTGCTTTTGGGGTGCTTTATTTTTTTGGAAAAAACGAAAGCACTTTTAGAGAGCTTTTTGCCTGGACTCTTCTGCCAGGTCTGATTTCGGTAATAATTGCTGCATTTTTTGTTAAAGATACACCCTATAAACAGAAGAGAAAAACAAAATTCCAACTTAAAGAAGATAAAAAACTGCTACCTGTGCTTTTTGTCTATTTTGCATTTAATTTTTTTATTTTTAATGATAGCTTTTTTATTATCAAAGCTAAAGAGAGTGGTATCGATATTATCTATATTCCACTTTTGATAGTGCTTTATAACTTTGTGCAAACAATAAGCAGTTACTTTTTAGGTATGTTAATAGATAGATTTAGCGCTAAAATTGTGCTTATTTTTTCATTTTTTATAGGAATTTTGGCAATGGTTTCTTTGTTGTTTAAAGGAGTAATTGTAAGCTTTATTTTGCTTGCTATCTATATAGTTGCCAGCCTTAATGCAATCCGTACTTTCATTTCAATAGAGGCTAAAAACAAAGCCACACTCTATGGAACTCTTTATGCAGGAGTAGCAGCATTTAGCGCCCTTGGCGCAACAGTTACTGGGCTTATTTGGCAAACTTTTAACCAAAGAAGAGCAATAGAATTTTCAATAATTGGACTAAGTTTGATTTTTGTAATATTTTTTGTTCTAACAAGAAAAAAAGTTAAATTTAGTGGTATAAAATGACTTTTGAAAAAGTTTTAAAAGTCATAATTATCTGCTAAAATATTTTTTACATCAAATTCAAACTTTGTGCTTTAGACTTTTACCTTGTTTAAGGAGGATACGATGATTGAGCTTATAAACGATCCAAACAGCAATATTTTAGAGTTTCATTTAAGCAAAATAGTAACTGCTAAAGATTACGAAGAGGTTCTCATTCCTGCCATTAAGAATAAGCTTAAAAAATTTCCTAAAATCAGGGTTTTGTATCATGTAACGCCGGAGTTTGAATCTTATGAATTTGGCGCCATGTTAGATGATGCAAAAGCGGGGCTGCTATTTTTTGATGCGTGGGAAAAAATTGCAGTTGTTAGTGATATAAAATGGATTATTAATGGGGTTAAGATATTTTCATTTATGGTGCCAGGAGATGTTAAAACTTTTTCAAATAGCGAAATTGAAAAAGCAAGAGAGTGGTTGCGAAGTTAGATAAATTTTGTTAGCATTTATTAAAGAGCATTCAGAGAAATTAAAAAACTGGCTTAGTTAGCAATTTTCTTATTATATAAATGGGTCAATAAGTAATAAAAAAAAGAAGGTAAGTCAAATTTTTGTATAATTTGGCAAAAAGAGGAGTGTAGGTGCAAGAAATTGTCAATTTTTTAGTTGATACAATTGGGGCAATGGGTTATTTTGGCATTTTTGCCTTGATGTTTTTAGAGAGTTCTTTTTTTCCATTTCCAAGCGAAGTTGTTATGATTCCTGCCGGATACCTTGCCTTTAAAGGGAATATGAATCTCGCTTTAGTGATTGCAACAGGCATTTTAGGCTCGCTTGCTGGAGCTTGGTTTAATTATATTTTAGCATCAAAATTTGGGCGCGCCCTTTTGCTAAAACTAATGAACAAAGAGAAAGTTGACAAGCTAGAAAACTTTTTTGAGCACCACGGACACATCTCTACCTTTACAGGGCGCTTGATTCCAGGAATTAGGCAATATATCTCTTTTCCAGCAGGCTTGGCAAATATGAATCCGCTAAAATTTAGCTTTTATACAGCTTTTGGCGCTGGAATATGGGTAATAGTGCTAACACTCCTTGGCTACTTTTTAGGTGCAAATGAAGATTTAATTCATAAATATTTAAAAGAGATAACCGTAATTACGCTAATTTTGGTTACTATGTTGATTATTTTTTATATATGGCGGCATAAAAAAACTAAGAAATTAATTTAAAGGAATAGAGGAAATGAACATAATAGAGAGCACAATTTTAGGAGTAGTAGAAGGAATAACCGAATTTTTGCCTATCTCTTCTACTGCCCACATGATTATTGCATCGGATTTTTTAAAATTAAAGCAGAGCGAAGCAAATGTTGCTTTTGAAGTTATTATTCAGCTTGGAGCCACTTTGGCAATTGTTTTAATTTACCTAAACAAACTAAATCTTAAAGAGATAAATCTTTGGAAAAAGGTTATTGCGGCATTCTTGCCTTTGGCAATTATTGGCTTTATTTTCCGCCACCAAATTAAAGAGCTATTTAGTGTGCAAACTTCAGCAATTATGTTTATAATAGGCGGAGTTATCTTTTTTATAGTTGAATTTTTTTACAAAAGAAAAGACGAAAGCAAAATGGTTAACGATGTAGAAAATGTCAGCCTAAAGCAAGCCCTAATTGTCGGTTTTTCGCAAGTATTCGCCCTAATTCCAGGTACTAGCAGAAGCGGCGCAACAATTGTTGGCGGAATGCTTGGCGGCTTAACCAGAAAAACGGCAGCAGATTTTAGCTTTTTATTAGCAATTCCAACAATGTTTGCCGCAAGCGGATATGAATTTTTAAAAAATATCCACACCTTCACAAGCGTTAATGGCGCAATTTTAGCCGTAGGTTTTATTGTAAGCTTTATCTCTGCCTACATTGCCGTAAAACTTTTCTTAAAATTCGTGCAACACTACTCGCTTGAATGGTTTGGAGCCTATAGAATAATCTTTGGGGTATTTTTGCTTTATTATTTAGCACAATAATTTTGCTGTAAAGGCAAAAATGCTAAAATCTACCCTAGCCATTGGCTGTTAAAATTTCGACCAATCTTTTCTCGTCGATATTTTCTAAATCGGCTAAATCTTTAGCTATATGTTTATATCGCTTAAAAAGCCTTTTAACAGATTTTTTAAATTTAGGAGTCGGCACTATTATTGTTAAGCTCATTTATTAAGTCCCAAAGTGTAGTTTCTTCCAATTCTCCGCCATTATCTTTTTTACCTCTTTTACGCAATTTTCGAACTTTTCATAAAAGATTCTAGATTTTTCTTAAGGGTCAGGCGTTGAAAATTTACTTCTCTTGCATCTTTTTAACAATCTTACAAACCAAAGACCTCGAAACATTAAGATATTTTGCAATCTGGGCTTGAGTATATCCATCCTTTAATGCAGAGATTATTGCTTTATCTCTATCTTGGTTTTGAAAATGCTCTTTTAAAGTTTTACTAAAAGCTAATTTATTTGTTTTATTAACAGTTACACTTTTTTGTTTTTTAAGCTCTTCTAAAAAATCCAACTCATCATCTCTTAGTTTAGCACCAATTATCTCTTGAATATTTTCATATTTTAACTCTTTTAACAGTTTAGATTCTATTGTGCAAGGGGCGGGAGTTTTTTTGTTTATAATTACCGAAGCTAGTGTATATGGATATTCTCCAACTTTTTTTGCTACTCCTGCAGTTATTGGATTTTGTTCAATATATCGTATTAAAGTATAGTAGTAATTTTCACTGGCAACATAACGGGAATAAAACCTCCCTTGCCAAAAATGCCCCGAACGGTTATATTTTTTATTGGCAAAAATTGCATAGTTAGAGTTTATATGTTTCATAAAAAGAGAAAGATTTCTTAATTTTGTTTCAACCAAAAGATGAAAATGGTTGCCCATCAAACAGTAATCGTGCAAAACAACTTGATACTGCCTACAAGCTTTACAAACAATTTTCAAAAAAGTATCATAATCACTGGCTTCTTTAAAAATGTTATTTCCATTTACCCCGCGGTTAATAACATGATGAAACCCAGCCAACTCTATACGAGGCTTTCTTGGCATTGAAAAATCCTTTTTTAACAATTATAACATAAAAAAGTAAATTTTCAACGCCTGACTTATATTAAAATCCCTATTTGAAACTTATAATTTTTCTAAAACCCAAGTAATAGCATTATCAAATCCACTTATTGCTCTAGTTTGTCCATTAACTATTATTGACCAATTTCCATTAATTCCATCACAAGTATTGCCACTGCCAAAGCCATTTGAAGTATAAATATATAAATCAAAGCAATTAGCTTTACCATCTATTATACTTTTACCTGCTCGTCTCAATTTAATTGTAGCAAGTTTACCACTTGAAGTTTGTGCATTATTACATTCAGTAGTTTCATACGGTGCAGGAAGAGGTGGTTTACAAATGTGGATATTTTTATGTGAATTTGTATAATTATCTTGTTTGATATTTCTTAAAGTATTTGCTATTATATTTACTAATATACCTCCCAGACCTTCTTGTTTATTTTTTATATGTTTATAGTCTGGAGACTTGCTTAATTGAATATATTTTTTAGGCCATCCTTTGATTATATGAAAAACATATCTTTGATTATCATTAATAAAATAAAATTTTGTTTTATCAGAGTTTACAAAATAGTAATTTGAAAAATTTTTTAATGGTCCATGAGCACTCCCAAGACAAAGATAAGAATCATAACCGGCACATTTTCCCCATACAGTATCTATAACAGTTTTTTTGTTTACATTAATCTCTATTGCATCATCATGAAAATTAGAGCTTTTTTCACTTAGGAGCCAAATAATTTTATTTGAACCCCTATTTAGTATTACTGTATTACCTGAAAGTAAATTACGCCACTCTTTATAATCCAGTTTTTCAAGTTTATTTTTAGTTGAAGCTTGTAAATAACCATTCTGAAAGTTTTCTTGCAAACAACCATTAAAAATGAATAATGAACTTATAATTAATAGAATTGAATTTCTCATTTTTTACTCCTAAGTTCATATAGATAGTTTGAAACTTAGTTAAAATAATTTTTTTGTTATTAAGCACTAATTGTATAAATCTATATATCCAATTTAGTGGTAATAAATATTAGTATCATAAAATGGACTTCAATTCCTAAATATTAGCTGAAGCCCATTTTAAATTTTACTATATATAAAATGTTATTTAGCAACAATTACAAGTTATCACACACATAATTTGCTACTTCTTCTTTTGACCAAGAGTCATATTTATGTCCCATGTGGCCTAATGAGCCATGATACCAAGTTCCATTTTTTTTATAAATAATATGAGTGGAACCTGAACTACAAGTTACTTGCCACGAAGGCACACCGCTGATATTCCCATTACTTACAATTTTACTAACACCAGCAAAAAGTGTCAATGTTCCAAATACTACTGCAAATGCTAAAACTTTTTTCATTTTCATCTCCTACTAAATAATTTTGGTAGATACATTTTAGTATCTCCACAGAAACTATATAAATTAATATAGATTCTATGCAAATACTTTTCTCTTGTTATCATCATCTTAATGAAAACTTAATAAATGCATCCCAAAGCTGGAACTTTGGGATGAAGGGAAGTTATTCTTATCATTTGCTCCTCAATTTTTTATGGAAATGTAAAAGTAACATCTTCTGATAATCTTTTACCTTCTTTAGTAATAAAACCTGATGCTTCCAATCTTATGGTTACATTACTATCATAATAATCAAAATCCATCTTAAATATTTTATCATTAACCCAATAACTTCTAGATATATGATAGTTACCTACCCCTCTTACACTATAAGTATGTTCCATATCTTTATTAAAAATTGCTGTCAAAGTATTGCCCGATAAGCTAATAGATACTGTTAAATTTGGATCTACTGGAGTATTATCAGAACTTGAGTGTCCTCCACTGTTATTAAAAACTCTCGCAGTAGCATTTTTCCAAGCGTTGTATCGAACATCCTCGCAGTTATTTATACATGCAAAACCTTCTTCTTCTCTGTTATAATGTGTATCACCAGTAGTCTCTTGATAAATTACTACCTGATAAGTTCCTTTATGATTACTATTAAATTTACTACGCATCTCTTCTTCTGAACGGTGTATATAGCATTCATTGCCAAAGTTGCCATTGCTGTCTATTTTACAATTAACCCCAGTCCAGTGACCTTCTACTTGATACTCCTGCGGAGTAATTCTAACCCAAAGATTAGATGGGATAGATACTTTGCTACCATTTTCATCTACAAAATTAAAATGACCAGAAACAAGGTCTGAAACTTTTTTAGAATCACTATCTGTATCTTTTTCATCACTTCTATCTTGATAATCTTCTTTATTAACTTTTATACTTTTCCAACTTCCATAATCTTCTTCACTTCCAACATATTTATATACATCTTCGCCACCATTCCAATCATGTTTTTCAGGTTCTTTTGTATTTTTGAATACTACTACTTGGAATTTTTCATTTCTATCTTGTAGTGCTTGCTTCATTCCTTGTACATTATGATCTATGTAACATTCATTTCCAAAATTACCATTTGAATCTATTTTACAAGTAAGCCTATTCCATCCAGAAGCATCATTTTGGAATCTTAAAGGTGTAATTCCAACCCAAGCATCAGAAGGAACATAGCCATAATCGCTAAAATCAACATGCCCAGAAACCAATCCACTTACTTTTTCTTCAGGATCATTATTTTTATAATTTTTATCTGTCCATTGAATATAAGTTTTAGTAAAATAAATCATATTTATTGCATTATTTTCAAAATCTTTTATGCCTAAAGAGGCTCCATTTTGTTCTATTGTAAATATATTATCTCTTTGCCATATTAATTTTATGCTACCACTTCTCCAAGTAACACCAGTAGGAGTGTTGTTTTTTGCCATAAACTGAATACCATAATCTATTATATTGTTTCTATTTATATACAATATTTTTTTGTTCCGTAAAAGAGATTTGAAACTTTCATTATCTTTTGCAAAACTTTTCTTTAAAGTAAATTGCAATCCTCCTTTTGCATGAGGATTATTTTTATCTGTTTGAAGAAAAATTTGAACTTCATTGTTGTCCATATTAGACATATAAGAATGAGCTTTAACAATTTGATAATCTGCTCCCAAGTAAGTTATTTTTCCTCTAGGATTGTATTCTGTTTCTCCATCATCCCCGCCGCAATCATCTACCGGTGCATTTTGTGCTGCCTGATATGTTTTATATAGCTTTGTAACTTCTCCATTCTCTTCATTTAACTGTATATATTCATTAGTCTCTTTTACAAATGTATGAGTTTTATATTCATTATCATCTTTTTCTTTTGTTGTAATTACATTATCGTTAATTGTGTATTCAATATAGAAAGTGTTTCCATTATGTTCTTCTATTTTAATTTTACCGTCTCTTTGGAAAGTTATACTATCTATTCCTACATTGCCGCTATCATCTTTACAATGCTGATAGAATGTTTTACCTACAATTATCTTAGCTAAATCACCAGTAATTATAGGAACATCTTTTTCGTCAAAATATAGTTTAAATTTCTTCTCTGTTTTAATAATTGCACCACTGTCGCTTAACTCATCATATTCTACATCTAAATAGTTTTGATTAACTTTCTTGATAATTAAGTAATAATTTTTTTTACCTAATAATTTTAGACCATTATTGTCAAGTTTAGTTTTTATTGTAATCGTTTCATTTGAATCAACAATAAAACTGGTTAAATCTTTATTAAAATTAAACTCTACTATATTATATTTAGTTAAAGCATATAAAGTTTTACCTGCAAGATTATTATAATATATATTATTATTTTTTTTATAAATAATACTTACTTTTTCAGATTGTTTTCCTCCTGTAACACCGACAGAAAAATAAACTATTTCATTATCTAAAAAAGTGTCACTATTAAATGTATAATAGGTTTCTTTAATATTTTTGATTGTTTTGTAATTACCATAATATGCACCATCAAGTGAATACATAAGCGTATAAGATGGTGCATCTTTTACAGGATCCCATTGGACAGTAACAGAACCATCATTATTTTCCCTAACTTTTACATTTTTAGGAATTTTAGATTTTTCATAAACTTTATAACTGCCTTGTATCCAATCAGATATTCTAGTGTTACCATTAAAAATAGCTACACGATAAACTCTATCACCTGCTGTAGTTATTTTTTTGGCTAATGCGAATAGTGTTCTATTATTATTTGCAATCATATCAATCGGTTTCAACCAACCACCACTGCCATCGCCAAGACTCAATTTTACGCTATAAGCATTATCTAAAGAATCAGATAATTGAGCTTTAAATGTAAATACATCGCCTTCTACGCCGTCTTCTATTTTATTTAAAGTTATTGTCTTAGGCAATTCTGGCTGAACATTTAGCATATACCAAAAATATGAGCTTCTTCCTGTAGCTTTATAAACAATATCTCCATACTCATCCACTAGTTTAAAGTTTCCTTTATGAATTCCAATAGCATCTTTAGAAACAGTTAACGTCATTGTTACAGTAATAATATTTTTATTCTCTTCTACTTTATCAATGTGAACAACAACTTTAGGATCTTCATTTATAGCAACTACTCTTAAGTTTTTAAATTTCTTATTTGTTGATTTTTTGAAAGTCCAGCTTTTTGTATAACTTTTATCAGGCAGAGCAGTAGCTTCGCATCCTTTTTCATAGAAAGAGTGACACGTATCATAAGGCTTAGTGGAACCCTGATATTCTACTACATTATTTCTCTTAATATATATCTTATATAACTTTTCCCCATCATAATTGGTAATAATAAAGTTTTTATATGTCGAATTACTTCCATTTAATTTAGGTGTGCAAGAAATTTTAATATTCTCTTTTGTTGAAGATATTTTTTTACAATCATTACTATTAGTTAAATAACCACTTATATTACTATCCAGATTAGAACCTGTAATAGTAAACACTGTTGGTTTATCTTCGTAAGCAACAGTTGGACTAACACCATCTACAATTGCTTTATTAGTATTTTCTTTTATTTTTCTTTTTACTAAAACAACAACTGTTTTGCTAGATTTATCTTTACCATCAGATACAACTAATTTAATTTTATGAACACCTTTTTTAAACTTCTTTTTTATAATCGGTTTATTTCCTAACCAATATTCGGCATCACTCCACTCAAATGTTAAATTATCGCCATCTTTATCACTACTATTAGATGCATCTAATGTAACTTCTTCTCCTTCATAAACTAAATGTTTAGATACTTTAATATCTATATTAGGTTTATGGTTTTGATTATCATCTTCTTTTGCAGGATCTTCTATTTTTATAGTTTTTGGATCTTCACCATTTTGAAAAGCTTTTAAGTATAACTCTTCAGGCATATTAGCAGGTTTAGGATACCTATTTTCCCAATAATCTAATATGCCATTGTTATTATCATCGTTCAATGCAAAAGTTACTGTTGTATATTGTCTTGCCCATCTTCCTAATTTAGAATGACCTATTAATCTTATATTATACTCTCCCTCTTTCCCAGGGATTAACCAATATCCGCCATCAGTATTACTTTTTATAATTTGGGCATCTAGATTCTCGTTATTTACAATTTTTGCTTTATCCCAAGACTTAAATTTAGAAGTCTCTATTACTCCACTTTCATTACTATAATTTCCTTTTATCCAAATTGCTCTGTTATCAATATTTTTAGGAGGCAATTTTGATATATCATAACTACTACTTAATGTCGGTAATTTAATTAATGGTGTCTGTTTTACTATATGAAAAATTTTATGTGTAGATACATCATCTACTTCTGCATTTTCGGGATATGTTAATTGAATCCAATCATCAACCCATGTTCTGCCCCAGCCACGACCTATAAATAAACTTAAATCTGCACCTACACCTGCTTCTATATTATTAAATTTATAATCTGCATCAAATGAACTATTTTCGTTACTACTATTTCTATAATTAAAGAAGCCATCTATATCAACATCACCATACATATAAGGTAGCAATCTAACTCTTGTAGCAACTAATTCATAAACTTTTAATTTTAAATCTGGAATTATAGTAATTTTAGCTGATAACTTTCCTTCTGCTTTTCCATCTATAGTTAAAGAATAACTTTTATTAAACTCTTTAATAGGTGTTATTTTGTATTTACCATCTTTTGTATGATTAATATTAAAACCTAATGTTAAATCAAATTTATTTATAAATTTCTCTACAATATCTATATTTGCACTTGCACTACCCTCAAATTTTATATCTACTGCCATTGTTCCTTTTAATAAAACTGGAACCTCTCCGACAAATACAACTTTTACAAAACCTCTACTCCAAATATTTTTAGTTTGCTCCAGTGAAGTATTTGCATAAGCATTTATATTTAATGTTTGATTCAATACAATACTTCCAGTAACTTTAATATCCTTACTATTGCCTTCTTTTTTTATATCCTCAAACTTTTCAGATAAATATATAGTAGGTTCAAATCCCATTGTAAAAGTATTTTTTACCTTAAATCCTGCACTTGAACTGAAAGTTACATTTTGAACTTTGTTTTTACTTGGCTCTACTTTTCCTTTAGAAACATATATTTTCCCTTTTATAGAAATATTTTCATTATATACCTCAATTTTTTGTTGCCCATAATAAGGTGCTAAAATCACAGAAAGTGTAAACTCATGCGGTTCATCTGAAGCATCGCTATTTGCAGGTTTCCAGACCAAATAATATTTGCCGTTCTTTAGCTTTATTCTAGGTTTACTACTTCTATTATTTGCATTTATAAATTTACTAATTTTTACAGAATCTATTTTTACTTCAGAAGGATTTATATTTTTACATCTATACACATAGCATTTGTTATTATAATCATCATTTTCTACTTTCAATTCATAATCTAAATTTTGGCTAAATTTTATAGGAATTTCAATTTCATGTCCAGCCTCTACAATGTTTTTTGTAGGTATAGATATTTCCCCTAAATCATTTGATACTGTTTTAGTATCATTAGAGTATGTGTAGCCAATTTGTTTTGCTCTTTTACTAGGGCTACTAATAACTCTCGCGTCAGTTTTATTTTCTGTAATAATCATTCCATTTTTCCAAACACGGCTATACTTAACATTATTACCTAAACTTATTTTCATTAGTTTAGAAAACTTATTATGTGAATTGCTTGGATTATTTGTAGTTACAGTATGTGTAGGATCGATTAGCTTTATTTTTGTATTATATTCATATTTTTTATATACATCTTCTATAGTAGCATCTTTGAGAATTGCTATTTTCTTACCATTTTTAGTTTCTATTTTTTCTACTTTTTTTAAGAAACCTTTATTTGGGTCTGCATTAAATATAATTTCACCCTGAGTAGTATTTTTATCCACTTCTGTTTCATTAGAATTAATAGTTTTATTAGTTTCTGCTATTTTATTACTAGAGATTTGTGTATCAATAGAGTTTGTTTTTATAGTCTCTATTTCACTCCAAGCAGTGTTATTGTTTTCATCTTCTGCTACAACTCTTATATAATACATTGTATTAGACTTAAGTCCTGTAATATTTGCATCATCAGTAGCTATTAATTCTTTTTTAAGATTAGCAGAGTTGGGAATAATATTTTTAGTTGTAGAAGCATATATTTTATACTTAATTTTGTCATCTGGTGTAATATTATCCGATACAGGCAACCACTGTATATGTATTGAATCGCTACCTAAAGAAGAAACAGAGACTATTTTAGGAACATAAGGTGCTTCTTTATCCAATTTAGTCACTGGATTTTTATGTGATGTTCCATTACCACTGCTCCCACCGCAAGCTGTTAAAATTACTAAAAAGATTCCAGTTAAAAAGATTTTAAAAATACGAAACATTAAATTTCCCCCTAAAATTTCAATTTTAAACAATTTTATGACAATAATTATTAAATGCTAAAGCATTTTTATAGATTATCCCACTAATCTATAAAACTTATATAAAATCTATCTTTGCTTTATTAGATTATAAGGAAGTAAAATTTATAATCTATAAATTATTTTCTACTTAGGGGAGGAGGAGATAAAATGAACAAGAGTTACAATTTTACTCAAAAAATAGAATGTATTTACAAAAATATAGCTAAATTAAACCTTTCTGCTTTAGTTGAGCTTTTTGAAAATGGAACCAGTAAAAAGCATAGGACTATACATATTCAGAATAAATGGTTAAGAAAATCAAATAAAGATTACAAGCCAAGGGCATTTAAAAAAGAGTATTTTTCGTATCCGTTCTATAAAACAATCGCTATTGATGGCAAGCCTCTTTTTAAAAGCGGGGAGGAGTTTTTAGAGATTTCTTTGGAAGAGTTTTGTCAAAGAGTTAATAGCTATATTAATATAATTGATAATCCATATAATGAATTTAGATTTGAATATTTTTTATACTACTCTCAAGAGAGTCAAAACAAATTTAATATTAAGCAGCTTCAAATTGTTTATAGCAGTAGTAAGCCTTCGGCTACAAGGCAAGAGATAAAGCTATATAATATAGAAAGTCCAAATAAATCGTATTATAGTGGGCAGATATATACTAAAGAGCAAAAGCTGATTTTAGAATTTAGCAACGATAGCGACCAAATTATGGCTATTTTTAATTTAGAGATGTTAAATAGTAAATCTAAAGAGTTGGTTGGTGTTGCAATAGGAATATCAGATATTAATCAAAAAATTCCTGTTGCAAAAAAGGTTACTTTATATCAACAAAAACCAAACGAGAGTGATTTAAACAGTTTATACTTAACGCTTAATCAAAGCGAGATTATCTTTGCTAATGAAAATATTTTTAATTTTGAAATAGAGCAAAGCAATATTTTAAATAGACATTTTGCAAAATATTACGATAAGATATTTAAAATAGATAGCTTTTTTAATATTTTGGTTCAAAATGATTTTAATTATATTAAATATCGTCTTGCAAAAGAGCAGTTTCACTCTGTTACTAAAATTTTTGAAAAGGTAAAAAATAATCAAGAGTTTTATATAAGTAGTTTTTATCAAGGTCTTAAGAGTATATTACTCTCTTTTAGAAATGAGAGATATATAAAGTTATATATGCTAATGCCAATTTATAATAAAGATTTTATCTTTAACTACATCTCAAAAGATGCAAATAATATTTTAGCACTTTTAAAAAATATTAATGAAAAAAGCATAGAGATAGAGATAATCTTTATTACTAACTCTTGTGCAAAAAATTTTAATGAACCATTTAAGAAAAATCTATCTATTTTAGAGAAAGTTGCAACTATCTACTTTATACACAAAGATAAAATAGATAAAAACTATACAACTAATGAGTTTATTTATAACAATAAAAGAGATTTTATTTTATACAAACCCAACCGCTCTTATAAAAATATCTATAAATACTCTACAGATAAAGAGTTTGTAGAATATATTGATAGCTTTTTTGCAGAGCTTAGATACTTAGCTACCAAATTGCAAGATTTACAAAGTAAAATTTGTGCAAAAAAAGAGAATATTTATAATACTTGGTATTTATATACACAAGGCACTCAGCAATTATGGGAGCTTTTGTTAATAATTTTTGAAGATAATAGCGTAACCATTAGCTACAAAAATAATATAATAGAAAAAGGCATTTTAATAAAAAATAAAGAGCAGTCTATTATTGTTGCAGAAGATACAAAAAGCAACAAAAGTCAGGTTTTTTATTTTGATAACAATAGTGTTAATCAAGATATCTTTTTACTCTATACAACTGCAAAAGCTTATATGCAAAGTGAAACAATATTTAGTATATCTATAGCTTCTAAAGAGAAATTAGATATTAATGAAGTTAAAAATCTATTGCAAGATGAAACTCTATATTGTAACTGTAGCGGAATAAAAGAGAGGCTTAGCAATTTTGTTTTTGAAAAATATGGAAAGTAAAAAATCTTTAGTGCATTAGTTTATGCTATAATATGAAAAAAATAGCAAAGGCTTAAAATGGATGAAGCTAAAGTATTAGAAAATTACTCTTACCAAGATTATCTTGATATTGCTAATTCAACAAAAGAGCGTGTAGAGCTTATTTTTGGAAAAATTTATATGATGGCAGGAGCAAGTGCTTTGCATCAAGATATTGTAGGAAATATTTTTTATCTATTAAAAACTTTTAGTAAAGTCAAACAAAAGTGTTTACCAAGAGTTGCTCCTTATGATTTAAAGCTTGAAGTTAATAATGAAATAAATATTGTTCAGCCGGATATTATGCTTTTTTGCGAAGATGATGAAAAACCTTGTGCTATTTTTGAAGTTTTATCCCCATCTACTGCTCTTAAAGATAAAACAGTAAAAAAAGAGCTTTATGAAAAAAGCGCTATTAAAGAGTATTTTTTGGTTAATATTGAGTATAAAATTGTTGAAAAATTTATTTTAAAAAATGGCAAATATGAATATGCCGGCGCTTTTGGACAAGAGGATGAATTGCCAATTGAGTGTTTAGAAGAAAATATTGAGTTAAAAGAGGTTTTTGAAGCAGAGAGTTAATTTCTTCCATACTTTCCTACAATTTGAGCTTTTTTAATAATTAAAGGCTTAATTAACTCTAAAGCTTTTTTTATAGGGATGGTTTTTGAAAAGCTCACTTTATCTTTTAGTGCATAAACTGTAATTATATAACGGTGCGGTTTTCCTGGAGGCGGGCATGGGCCGCCGTAGCCAAACGTGCCGTAATCGTTTTTTAACTGTAGAAATTCATCTGCTTTTATACCCTCTTTTATTTCATTACCAGCTGGCAGATTAAAAGCTGCCCAGTGCCACCATCCGCCAATTCGTGGAGCGTCGGGGTCAAATATTGTAACAGCTAAAGATTTTGCCTCTTTTGGGATATCTTTAACTATAATCTTTGGCGAAATATTTTGCCCACCACAAAGGTTATAAACAAACTTTTTATTTACTTTTGGTGCAAAATTTGGAGCTTGTATAGAAAAAGCAAAAATTACTTGAGAAAATATTATCAAAAAAATAACTTTTTTCATTTGTGCTCCTTAGCTAAGCCCCATTTGAGCTTTAAAATTGGCAATGCAGTTTGTACACTCTTTGATTTGATTGTGTTCCAAAATCTCTTTTAGTGCATCAAGTTGCAAAATAGTAATTTCATGCTTGTTCATTGCAATAATTTTTTCTTTTTTAAATTTAGATAAAATTCTTGAGAGTGTCTCTGGTGTCATATTTAAAATATCAGCTATTTCACTATGCTTAAGACGCTTAAATACATCAATATTATTGACTAAAATATCTGCAACTTTTGCCTCAGATGAATAAACAGTTTCTTTGTGTACTAAAGCTGAGAGTAACATTACTTTTGCCGTAAGTGACTTAATAATTGCTAAAGCAACATCTTCATAACATAATAGTTTTTTAATAATATCAAATGAGATTTTTCCCATTACACCATCACTTTGAAATTCACAAGTTGCAGGAAAAGGAGCTTCTTCAAAACAGGCAAATTCACCAACGAGTGATGGAGCTTTTAGGATATTAATATTAATATGATTTCCTTTTGGTGTAGTTTTATAAAGTTTTACTCTTCCTTCAAGAACAATATACAAAGAGTTTCCCTTTTCACCTTCATAAAAGACAATAGAATTTTTTTTGTACTCTTTGATAAAAAGATTATCCTTAACAATTTCAAGATTTTTTGGGCTCAGTTTTGCAAAAAGTGGAATCTCCTCGATTTTATACATTTGCACCCTTATCAAATTAGTTACTATAATGATACCATAAACTTAAATGAAATTAATAAAAAAAGCAAATGATTTTTATTTATATAAACTTAAGGTAACATAGTTGGCTTTATAAAAAATTTGGATATAATTATAAGAAAAAAAGAGTTTCAATGGTATTAATGATAGATAATTATGATAGTTTTACCTATAATATCGTGCAATATTGCAAAGAGCTTGGAGCCAATTTAAAAGTAATTAGAAATGATGAATTAAGTATAGAAGAGATTAAAGCACTGCATCCTTCAAAAATTATTCTCTCTCCTGGACCTTCAACGCCAGATGATGCAGGTGTTACGCTTGAAGTGATTAAAAGTTTTAGTAATACAACACCTATTTTTGGTGTATGTTTAGGGCATCAAGCAATTGCACAAGCTTTTGGAGCAAAAGTTGTAAGAGCTAAAAATATGATGCATGGCAAAACTTCACAAATTCAAAAAGTTAAAGAAAGCCCAATTTTTGAGGATTTGCCAAGTGAATTTCGCCAAACAAGATACCACTCATTAGTTGTGCAAAAAGAAAGTGTACCAGATATTATCGAAGTAACTGCATTAAGCAAAGATGATAATGAAATTATGGCTTTACAAATTAAAGGAAAACCAATTTATGGAGTGCAATTTCATCCAGAATCGATTATGAGTGAATATGGTCATAAAATTTTAGATAACTTTTTACGATTATAAATGCGTTGCTTAGTTTCGAAAAAGGTTTTTTTTGCTTTTTTCTTTTTTTATCTTGTAATTACTTTGATTTTACTTGTCTTTACGCCTATAACGCATAAAGAAGCAGCGTTCTTGTATTTGCAAAAAGCTTCAATTACGACTTTTTTGGTTCAAAAAATTTATGCCTTAACACATAGTTTAGTAACTATTCGACTTCTTTTTTTCTTGGCCTCTTTATTTTCGCTTTTTTTCTTTATAAAACTTGCTAAGAAATTTCTTGATAAAGAAGAATTTGTCTATTTATCGGCACTCATTTTTCTTTTAATACCTGGTGTTTTTGTTTCGTTTATTATTGCAAATTATGCAAGCTATGCAATGCTATTTACTTTGAGTGTGCTTTTTTTTATTGAAAAAGAAAAGTTTTTTCTTGCAAGCTTATTTTTGATGTTACTTTTTTTCTCATCCACGGCACAATTTGCTCTTTATGTAGCTTTCTTTTTTTATGGATACTTTCGCAAAAAGTATCTTTTTGCTGTTTTTAATTTTGTTTTATTGATTGTAAGTCTCTATTTTGAACGTTACGAAATAGGAGGAGTGCCCAAAGGGCATTTAGTTGATCTTTTTGCAATATATGGAGTTATATTTAGTCCATTTTATCTTTTGGCTCTTATTTACGCTCTTTATCGTTATTTAATTAAAGAATCTAAAAATAGTATCTGGTATGTCAGTTTTAGTGCCTTTTTTTTCTCTTTACTTCTTTCAATCAGGCAAAAAATTGCAGTTACAGATTTTTCCGTTTATCTTGTTCCAGCCACTATTTTAGTTGTATCTACTTTGAAAAAAAGCATGGAAATTAGATTACCTCAATTTCGCACGATTTATGTAAGAGTTTGTCAAGTAGTCGTTTTTTTTCTTTTTTTAGAGACTCTTTTAATAGCACTTCATTATCCTATTTTACATCTTAGTAAAGGTAAAATTATAATAATAGATAGCTCAATTTACAAAATTGCACAATTAGCAAAAGAGAAAAAATGTATTATCGATTTTCAAAGACGCCACATTCATCTTTATCGATTTTATCATCTGCAAAAATGTCGTTAATTTGTTTCTAAAATACACAAAAGAGGCTTTTTACCTGTAACTTTTTAACAAGCTTATTTAATTTAAATAATTGAAATGATATGATTTTTTTATTAACTTAAGAAGGAGAATTTATGGCTCAAAGAGCAATACGCGAATATGATGGTAAAGCACTATTTGCTAAACATTGGAATGAATATTTTGATGGATTCCACTATCCTTTTAAATCAGTTTTAGTAACGAGTGGAGAAGAGTTAAAACAAAAAGCAAATGAGCATGGTTTTGAATGGCTTAAACAAGAGCCTTTAGTTGCAAAGCCTGATATGCTTTTTGGAAAAAGAGGGAAAAACGGCCTTGTTTTATTTAAAGTAAATAAGCCTGGAGACGTAACACTTGAAGATGCCGCAAAATGGATTGACGAGAAAAGAAGCCACGATATAACCCTTC
This sequence comes from Campylobacteraceae bacterium, assembly GCA_027036015.1. Taxonomy (GTDB): domain Bacteria; phylum Campylobacterota; class Campylobacteria; order Campylobacterales; family Sulfurovaceae; genus JAADEQ01. The sequence goes on along the minus strand of JALVTH010000039.1, from coordinate 2,845 downwards.
TTTCTGGACAAACTGGAAGACTAACTCATTTTATTGTAGAACCTTTTACGCCTCATACTCAAGATCAAGAATATTACATTGCGGCAACGACCGTTGGAGAAGATGATGTATTGTATCTTAGTGCCGAAGGTGGTATGGAAGTAGAAGAGAATTGGGATAAAGTAAATGAAGTTAGAATTCCAATCGATTTAAGTGACAGCGATATTGAAAAAGCAATTAAAGCCAATATTCCAAGTGAAATTCCAGAAGATAAACAAGCTGAATTTGCTGCATTTGCGTTTGCATTTTATAAATTTTTTAGAGATTTGCACTTTGCTTACCTTGAGATTAACCCAATTGTAATGCTTGATAATAATGAAATGGCAATTTTGGATTTAGTTGCGCGCCTTGATGATACAGCAGGCTTCTTAATGAAAGATAAGTGGGGAGATATTGAGTTTCCAACTCCTTTTGGTATGGAAGAAAAATCTCCAGAAGAACAAGCTATTGCAGAAGCAGATGCAAAAAGTGGAGCTTCGCTTAAACTTACTATCTTAAATCCAATGGGTAGAATTTGGACAATGGTTGCAGGTGGTGGAGCAAGTGTTGTTTATGCCGATACCATCGCTGATTTAGCAGGAGTTAAAGATTTAGCAAATTATGGTGAATATTCAGGTGGGCCAACTACTGCTGAGACACAGTTTTATGCTGAAACTATTTTTGATTTAATGACTCGCCATAAAGATCCAAGAGGCAAAATTTTAATTATTGGTGGGGCAATTGCAAACTTTACTGATGTTGCTAAAACTTTTACTGGAATTATTAACGCACTTGAAAAATATGCAGATAAATTAAAAGAACACAACGTAAAAATCTACGTAAGACGCGGCGGGCCAAATTATGAAAAAGGTTTAAAAGACATTAAAGAAGCTGCAGAAAAACTTGGGCTATACATTGAAGTTTATGGACCAGAAACTCACATTACAGACATCGTTAGAATGGCTATCGAAGCTGATAAAGGAGACAAATAATGGAAAATAGATTATTTACAAAAGATACGCAAGCAATTTTTTGGAACAATAATAAAAGTGCAATTCAAAGAATGCTTGATTACGATTATGTAATTCAAAGAGAAAAGCCATCAGTTGCAGCAATCGTTGCTCCAACAAGTTCAAATAAATTTGAAAAGTTTTTTTATGGTCCCGATGAAATTATGGTACCAGTTTATAGAAGCACTAAAGAGGCAAAAGCAGCTCATCCAAATGCAGATGTTTTGTTAAACTTTGCTTCTTTTAGAACAGCTTATGATGTTACAATGGAAGCACTTGATATTGGTGGTTTTAGAGTTATTATGATTACCGCCGAAGGTATTCCAGAAAGATTGGCTCGAATTATGAATCATCGCGCAAGAAAAGAAGGTGTTACTATTATTGGTCCAGCAACCGTTGGTGCAATTAGTCCAGGTGCTTTTAAAGTAGCAAATATTGGTGGAACGATTGAAAATATTGTAAAAAGTAAACTTCACAGACCTGGAAGCTGTGGTCTTGTAACAAGAAGTGGAGGGCTTTTTAACGAACTCTCAAACATAATTGCACTTAATGCAGATGGAATTGCAGAAGGTGTTGCTATTGGTGGTGATAGATATGTAGGAAGCGTATTTATTGATCATTTATTAAGAATGGAGCAAAATCCAGACGTTAAATATATGATTTTACTTGGTGAAGTTGGTGGTATTGAAGAATATAAAGTTATCGAAGCCGTAAAATCAGGGAAAATTAAAAAACCAATTATTGCATGGTGTATTGGAACTATTGCTAAACATTTTAGCAGCGGCGTTCAATTTGGACATGCTGGTGCAAGTGCTAATGCAGAAAGAGAAACAGCTGAGGCTAAAAATGCGGCAATGAGAGAAGCTGGAATTCATGTTCCAACAAGTTTTAACGATCTTCCAAAAGTAATTAACGAAGTATATAACAAACTTAAAAAAGAAGGCGTTATTAGCGAAATTGAAGAGCCAGCAGTTCCAGAAATTCCAAAATATAGAAGACCGAAAAACTTTATTTGTACTATTAGTGATGATAGAGGAGAAGAAGCAACATATGCAGGGTTCCCTATTAGTTCAGTTGCAACACCTGATACTGGTAAAACTATTGGTGATGTCATTAGTCTTCTATGGTTTAAAAAAGTTTATCCAAGATGGGCGGTTGATTTTATTGAAACTGTATTAAAAACCGTTGCTGACCATGGACCAGCAGTATCTGGAGCACATAACGCAAAAGTTACTGCAAGAGCGGGGAAAAGCGTAGTTGAGAGCTTGGTTACTGGTTTACTTACAATTGGACCAAGATTTGGTGGCGCGATTGATGGTGCAGCGTATTATTTTAAATATGCATACGATAATAATATGTCTCCAAAAGAATTTGTTGCATATATGAAAAAACAAGGCATTCCAATCCCAGGAATTGGGCATAGAATTAAATCAGTTAGAAATCCAGATAAAAGAGTTGAAGGTCTTAAAAAATATGCAGCAGAATTTTTTCCATCAACTTCATTGCTTGATTATGCATTAGAAGTAGAAAAAGAAACAACTGCGAAAAAAGATAACTTGATTTTAAATGTTGATGGAACTATTGGTATTTTAATGGTTGATATGTGGAGAGCTTTAGGTTATAGAGAAAAAGAAATTGATGAGTTTATTAAATCTGGAACTTTAAATGCATTCTTCATTTTAGGTAGAACTATTGGATTTATTGGACATATCTTAGATGAAAAACGCCTTGCAATGCCAATGTATCGCCATCCGTGGGATGATATTTTATATGACGTTCAAAAAGCTGAAGAGATTTAATCTCTTTAGCTTTGACTT
>JALVTH010000038.1 GCA_027036015.1 Campylobacteraceae bacterium | reverse complement strand
TTTTGGATTTAAAAAAATTTTTTTATTCATCTTTTTTTTCTTTTTCTTTTTTGTTTTTCGTAACAATCATCACAAATCATAAACTTATAACTAATATCAAGTTCTTTGCCACATTTTTTGCAAACTTTACTAAAATCACTTTCTCTTAAGCTTCTTTCAATATAGCTATTTAACAGATATTTTGTCTCTTTAGCCGCTTCTACGTCTAAAAATTTATCTTTAAATTTAAAACTAAGCCACAAATATAAAGAAACTTCCCTAACTCTATCTTCAGCATGAAGCAATGCTTCGTAACTTTTAGCTTTTTTGGGAAGTTTTTTTACTTTTTCAAAAGGAACTTCTTTCCCTTCTTCTAAAAGTTTTAAGATATTGTGAAAAACTTTTTCTAAATAGGGCGAACTCAAAGAAACCGGCGCACATGCAAGATGATATTTTGAAACTAAATCTAAATTATACTCATCAACAATCGTTGCAAGCTCAAGCATCGATTCAATGTTTGCGGCAATAAAAGGTCCTTCAAACTCCATATTTTTTGCAAAAAATTCTAAAATTTCCGTTAAACTTTGCGTTTGTAAAATTTCAGCAATTAATAAAACGTGCTCAAGCGAAGCCATTACTGCAACTGGCAATTGTAATGGCTTAAAAGGTTCATAAAATTTTTTTGTAATCGTTGCAAGAGTAGGGGAGTCTAAAGCTCCAACAAATCCACTCTCATGCAAACCATATCGACCAGCACGCCCCGCAATTTGCAAAACTTCCGAATTACTCAATTCTCTTCGTTTATAACCATCAAATTTATTGTCTTTAGCAAATAAAATCGTTTTAATTGGCATATTAAGCCCCATAGCAATAGCATCAGTTGCTATTAAAATTTGAGATTTTCCTTCTCTAAAACGTTTTGCTTCGTGGCGTCTTACTTCTGGTGACAAATTTCCATAAACCACCGATACATCAAAATATGGAGAAATTTTATTTTTAAGAGCTAAAACCTCTTTTCTTGAAAAAGTTACGATTGCAGTAGCTGGTTCAATCTTTTTTAAAGGGGTAGGGTAAGACAAAAGCTTTAGAGGATTTTTTCTTTCAAACTTTTTTATTGTCAAAGGTTCATTAAGATATTGACTTAATGCTTTAATGACTTCAAGCGCATCTTCAGATCCCGTTAATATCACTTTTTTTGCTGGAGCACCAATTAAAGCGTTTGCCCATGCCCAACCTCTATCTCTATCTGCAATCATTTGAATTTCGTCTATTACGCATACGTCTACTTCAATATCACTATTTAACATCTCAATCGTAGAGCTTACATGCGTTGATTCTTCATCAATTATTTCTTCTTCACCCGTTATTAAAGAAACGTTTATTCCTTCTTCTTTTAATCTTTCATATCCTTCTAAAGCCAAAAGTCTTAATGGAGCCAAATAAACTCCAGTCGTAGCTTTTTTTAACTCTTCCATAGCTGCATGTGTTTTACCGCTATTTGTAGGACCAACATGAAAAATAATTTCTCTATTTAAACTTCTTGCAACTGGAAAAAGCTTTTTAAAATCGCGAATCGTTTTTGCTAAAAGCTCTTGCTTTTTGGCTTGTTCTTTTTTCTCTTTTATCTCTTCGTTAAAATAGAAAATAACGCGTCTTGCTATTTTATCTTTTAATTCAAGCGAACGATTTCCTTTAATTATTGGATAAATGTATTTTAAAAGATAAGTTTTTAACTCATCTTCACTCAATTCAAGCGGTTTTGCTAAATCAATTAATTTATCTTTTAAGGCATCAATAAAAAAAGTAAATTTT
>JALVTH010000037.1 GCA_027036015.1 Campylobacteraceae bacterium | reverse complement strand
TAAATACAATCTAAGCATAAGCTTGATTTTGTCGCTACTTAGGTTTTGGTGCAACCATCTCACTGACCCTCAAGCTATTTACTTTTTAAAGTAAATGCTTCGGTGATACTCTGATCTGTTGCACCTACCAAGCTCTTTTATTATTGTAGCAAAAATGTTACATTTGTATTATACGAGTAATAATAGCTCTTATGTTATCAGTTAAAACTTGATGGCTTGTAAAACCATTTTGTTGTAAATATTGCCAAATTGGATAAACATTAGATGGAGGGATATTGTGCAGTTCCATTTGAGCGCGTGTTGTTAAAATTATTTTTAAATTTTCTTTTTGAGCCATTTTTGCAAGGAAAGAGAGTTTTTTAGAATCAATTATGCCTCCATCAAATCTAAGGCGAATCATAAAAGTATTGGGGCGCAGTTTAATATTGTATATGCCATAATTTTTTAAATAAAATCGTTCATCTTCGTTTAAATTTTCCCAATTAAGATTTGAAAAATTAAATTGTGATGGAGGAAGTTTAATTTTGAGTCGCTCAATTTTATTTAATTTTTCCACATAAACTCTCTTTTTTAAGTTTTTCTAATAAAAATATCGCTATCATTTTACTAACTTCAATCTTAAGCAAAGGAGGCTGATATGATTTACTTTATCTATTTTCCATCATATCAGTCTTTTATTGCTTAAGCTGCTTGCTGCGACAAAAGAAAAAGCTGCTTAAACTTTAAAAGCCATTTTAAAAGTTTTCGTGCACAAGTAATATCTATTTTAGGCTTTTTCTTTTTGTCGTAGTTAATTGGCAATAAAGACTGCATATTTCCTCCCCCCAATATAAAAAATTTATCATTGTTAAAGGGTTTATTATGCAAAAAATTAAAGTAATTATGGAGTATGCACTTCCTATAACAATTAATTTATTGTTAAATACTGCAATTAGTTTTACTGATGTTTATGTTGTAGCAAAATTTGGGGATGATGCAGTAAGTGGAGTTGCCATTGTTCAATATGTGTGGGGGCTTTTACAAGCATTACTTATTGTTTTTTCTTCAGGTGGGAAGGTGTTTGTTACCCGTTTTGTTGGGCAAAAAAGTTATAAAAAGGCTTCACTTGTAATTGCTTCACTTTTGCTTATTGCATTAATAACAAGTGCTGCTTTGATGGCTCTTTTTGCAATATTGCCAAAAGTGGTTTTATATTTTTTAGGTATAGATGGTAGTGTTGCGCATATTGCAACAATTTATGCACTTATTTTGCTTATTGAGATACCTTTTGTTTTAATTGATAGCGTAATTGATATGGCAATGGTTAGTTATGGTAATACAAAATTGCCTATGTATTTGGCTTTTGTTGCAATGTTTTTGAATATAGTGCTTGATTTTGTTTTGGCATTTGGATATTTAGGAATGCCAAAGCTTGGTGTTTATGGAGTTGCACTCTCAACTGTCATAAGCTATATAGTTGTTGGTTTGTTGCATTTATATTTTTATTTTGGCAAAAAGTTGCCTTATATTCCAATGTTAACGTTTAGAAAAAAGCTTTTTAAACGCATTTTAAAAGTTGCTTTTCCAGAGCTTAGCTCAAGAGTAATTGCCAATTTTGCCAATTTGTTTTTTACTTCAAGCGTATTATTGCTTGGCAGTAGTTATTATGCTGCATTGCATATTGTATTAAAAATTATGGGTGTTGGATATATGCCTGTGCTTGCATTTGCAGCAGCTGGGTCAATTTTGTTTGGGCAAAATATTGGAGCCAAAAAATTTGATGAGGCAAAGAAATATGTTCATTTGATAACAAAAATGAATTTTTATTTTTTATTGTTTGCTGCTTTTGCTTTTATTGTTTTTGCACCCAAAATGGCAGCAGCTTTTAGTATAAATGTACAAACAAAATTGATATTAACAGAATCAATTATTGCATTTGCTTTTATTCAAATACCTTTTGCAATAGATGTAAGTTATACATTTGCTCTAAATGGTGCAGGATTAACTAAAAGAACTTTTACAATAAATATGATAACACTTTGGATTTTTAGAATAGGTATAGGACTTGTTGGAATTTATTTATTGCACTCTTATGAAGTTGTGTTTTTGGCTTATTTGATACACTTTTTAATAACGGCATTTTTGATGTATAAAGAGTTTAAAAAAGAGGCTTGGATGAGAGTTAAAATATAAAGCTCCGCTAAAGCGGAGCTTACAATTAGCAAGAGTATGTAGAAATATACTCGTAAGCAGTTGGTCTACCCTCAACAGGAACAACTTGAGTTTCAAATTTATAATCAATATAAGTTTTAATAAACTCTTCGCTCATTACTGGAGTTAAGAATTCATAATCTTTTTCTAATCCTTCAAGAGCATCTCTTAAAGTATTTGGAAGTTCTGGAATTCCTCTTTCTTTTAAATCATCTCTTGTTAATTCAAACAAGTCTTCATTTACTGGTCCAACAATTGGATAGCCACCATTTTTAATTCCATCAATTCCAGCTAACATTAATACTGTGAATGCTAAGTATGGGTTAGATGAGCTATCTGGGAATCTTGTTTCAATTCTTGTAGATTTTTCACCAGAGCCATATGGAATACGACAAGCTGCTGAGCGGTTTTGGCTTGAATAAGTTAAAATTCTTGGTGCTTCAAAGCCTGGTAATAATCTTTTGTAAGAGTTTGTTGTTGGGTTAGTAAATGCTGCAACTGCTTCTTTATGATGGAAAATTCCGCTTAAATAATCAAGTGCAGTTTTACTTAAGTTTGCATATGCACCTTCTTCATAGAATAGGTTTTTCCCATCTTTCCATAGAGATTGGTGAACGTGCATACCGTTACCATTATCATTAAAAATTGGTTTTGGCATAAATGTAGCAGTTTTACCATTAAGGTGAGCTACCATTTTAACTACATATTTATATTTTTGAACATTATCTGCTGCTTCAATTAAGTTACCAAACTTAACTCCAATTTCTCCTTGAGCTTGAGCAACTTCATGGTGTGCTAAAACTACTTCTAAACCAACTTCTTCAAGAACTTGCATCATCTCAGCTCTTAAATCTACCATTGAATCAGTTGGCATTACTGGGAAGTATCCACCTTTAATTCTTGGTCTGTGACCAATATTTGGAGCTTCGTCATACTCCATTTCATCTGCCCAGTGGCCTTCATCGCTATCTACTCTAAAGCATTGTTCATTGTCTTTATCTTTAATAATTACATTGTCAAATACGAAAAATTCATTTTCTGGTCCAAAGAAAGCATTATCTGCAATACCTTGCTCTTCAAGATATTTAAGCGCTTTTTTTGCAATTGATCTTGGACATTTTTCGTAAAGCTCACCTTTATAAATATCATAAACATCACAAATTACAACTACTGTTGGATCAGCAGTGAAAGGATCTAAAAATGCAGTTTCAATATCTGGTTTTAAAATCATATCAGATTGATTAATTGGCTGCCAAGCTTCAATCGAAGAGCCATCAAATGGGAAACCATTTTCTAAATTTTCTTTATTTACTGCACTCATTCTATATGTAATGTGATGCCACGCACCTTTAATGTCTGTAAAGCGAAGATCAACAAACTCTACTTCATTTTCTTTACAAAACTCAAAAAACTCATCAATGTTGTTAACAAATTTTCCCATAACCATTACTCCTTATAAATTTTGATGCAATTATTATAACTTTTTTCTTATTTAATTCCAAAGCCAAATTGATTAAATTTTATACACCTCTTTTTCTTTTTGAGTATAAGCTACACACTTTGAAAAGCCAAGCTCTTTAGCACTTGCTATGGCCTCTTCATAACCAAAACCAATTTGATTGATTGCATGAGCGTCACTACCAAAGGTAATATCGATATTGTTTTCGTAAACAAGCTCTAAAAGCTCGTTGCCAGGATAGAGCTCATTTACTGGTTTTCTAAGTCCAGCACTATTTATTTCTACACTCATATTGGCTTTTTTAATTTCTTTGATTGCTTCTTTTGCAATGAGACGAATATCTTTTTTGGGTTTAAAATTAAAAACTTTAATTAAATCAAGATGTCCTACGATTTGAAAGAGATTACTCTTTGCCATTGCTTTAATAGCATCAAAGTAATCTTGATAAATTTTGTCAATATCTTTATTTTTATATTCACCAATAAATTCTGGATTATCAAACCCCCAACCATCTAAAAAATGAACTGAACCAATAAGATAATCTACATTAGCTTTTAGCACTCTTTCATCCATATATCCTGGTAAAAAATCAATTTCATAGGCTAATTTAATGGTAATTTTATCTTTAAATTCCTCTTTTAGTTGTAAAATCTCTTTTTCATACTCTTGCATTTGATGAAAACTCATACGATATTTTTGATCAAATTCCATAGGAGCATGATCACTAAATCCAAAAATATCGATTTTTTCCTCAATTGCTTTTTGAATAAACTCTCTTGGACTTCCTGTTGCGTGATTACATAAAGGAGTGTGGTTGTGCAAATCAACTCTCATTAAAATCCTTTATTAAAAGCTTTTGTTTTTGGCTTTACTTTTTTATTGCAATTATAGTACAATTGTGCCAAAAAAAACAGAAGTTAGCAATGGGAACAAAAGTAGAACTATTAGCACCAGCTGGAAATTTACAAAAGTTACAAATTGCATTTGCATATGGTGCAGATGCAGTCTATGGAGGAACAAGCTCTTTTTCTTTAAGAATTCGATCGGGCAAAGAGTTTAGTAAAGAGGATTTAAAAAAAGGAATTGAGTATACGCACTCTCTTGGCAAAAAGTTTTATTGCACGATTAATGGATTTCCATTTAATTCTCAGTTAAAGCTTTTTGCAAGACATATTGAAGAGATGGCAAAACTTAATCCAGATGCTTTTATTATTTCAAGTCCTGGTGTAATTAAGTTGGCTAAAGAGATTGCTCCGAACATTCCAATTCATCTCTCAACGCAAGCTAATGTAATGAATTATTATGATGCAGCAATTTATTATGAAATGGGAGTGAGCCGCATTATTGCTGCAAGAGAAATTAGCCTTAAAGATTGTGAAGAGATTAAAAAACATTTACCTAATTTAGAGCTTGAAGTTTTTGTGCATGGAGCAATGTGTTTTGCTTATAGTGGGAGATGTTTAGTCTCAGCCTTACAGCATGGTAGAGTGCCAAATAGAGGAAGTTGTGCAAATGATTGCCGCTTGCCTTATGAAATTTATGCGCACAACCCTGAGACCGGAGTTACTTTTAAGCTTGAAGAAGAGAGTGAAGTTGGCACTTATATTATGAATGCAAAAGATTTAAATTTAGCCTCACATATTAAAGAAATTTTAGATAGTGGAGTGATTGATTCACTAAAAATTGAAGGAAGAACCAAGTCTCCTTATTACGTTGCTATCGTTACAAGGGCTTATCGCCAAGCAATTGATGACTATTATAGTGGCAATTTTGAGCCCGAAAAATATCAAGCAGAGCTTGCCACAACACAAAATAGAGGTTTTACAGATGCATATTTAATTAGCCGCCCTTTCGAAAAATACGATACGCAATCACTTGGCTTTTCCATTCAAGATGGAACGCATCAAGTTGTAGGGCTTATTAGTAGTGATGGCAAAACGTGGCGCTGTAAAGATAAAACTGAAATAGGAGATATTGTTGAGATTGTGCTTCCAGTTGGAGCAAGAGTTGAACCAGTTAATAATGAACTTGGAGAAGTTTTTTTCAAAGATAACAAATGGTGGCTTAAAGTTAAAAAACTTAAAACTGTAAGTGGTAAAGAGCTTCAAGCTGTTCATAGTGGGAATATGAATGATATTTTATTACCAACTCTTTTACCTGCATTTACAATTTTAAGAAGAGATATCATTGAGGCTAAAGCAAAAAAAGGATTACTTTAAGTTATAATTTCAATTAAAAATTTAGGAGAGGGTATGAAGTTTGTCTCAATTATTATGGGGAGTAAGAGTGACTATGAAGTAATGAAAGAGTGCGCTAATACACTGCAAAAATTTGGCGTGCCTTATGAGCTTATAATTTCATCGGCTCACAGAAGTCCAGAGAGAACAAGAAAATATATTCAAAATGCCGAAAAAAAAGGAGCACAAGTTTTTATTGCTGCAGCTGGTATGGCAGCACATTTAGCTGGAGCTGTGGCAGCAGCTACGACAAAGCCAGTTCTTGGTGTTCCTATGGATAGCGGACCGCTTAGAGGAGAAGATGCACTTTTAAGTACGGTAATGATGCCCTCAGGTATGCCTGTTGGAACGCTTTCTATTGGAAAGGCTGGAGCTGTAAATGCTGCTTATATGGCAGTGCAAATTTTAGCTTTGGATGATGATGAGTTGCAAACAAAGCTTGCTGAAGATAGAATTGCAAAAGCAAAAAAAGTTGAGCTTGATTCAAGTGAAGTTGAAGTAATTTTATAAAAAAGGAGGTGAAATGAGCGAAAAAAAAGAAACAAAAAAACGACAAAAAAGTGTCGTGCTTTTTACTTCACCTTCTTGCATTTGGTGCACAAGAGCAAAAAATTATTTTAAAAAGCAAGGTATTAAATTTAAAACGATAGACATTAGCAAAGATAAAAAAGCTGCACAAGATTGTATTAGAAATGGATGCCGTGGTGTACCTGTTATTTTAATTGGTGGAAGTTTATGGATTTGCGGTTTTGATCAAGCAAAAATAGATAAAGCTTTAGGAATTAAGTAGTTTTAGGAAATTTAATGGAACTTCAACTCAAAAATATTGGTATGATAAAAGAGGCTAATGTAAAAATTGATGGCCTCACCGTTATTGCTGGAGAAAATGATACAGGAAAGAGCACAGTTGGGAAGGCTCTTTATACTTTATTAAGAGCAAAAACTTTATCTTCAAATAAAGATAATGAGTTTTTTAAAAAGAAGTTTGAGAGCATAGCTCAAAGAATCTTTAAAAATCAAATAATTCAAAACAATTCTTTTATATCTATTGAAAAAAATGTAATTGATTATGAAAATAATGTGTTTGAATTTAATAAAAATAACTTTTTAAGTGCAATATTAATTGAATCTCCGTTAATTTGGAATCTTTATGAGTTTTTTAATTCAGCGGCTCAAATGGCTGCTTTTAGTGATACTCCCGTAAAATATCCTTATATTCATTGGGATTTATTTACTAAATTAGCAAATGAGCGAGATGAAGAATATTCTTTAGCAAAAGAGCTTGTTGAAAAAATAAATGGAATTATTGATGGTGATTTTATTCATAAAAAAGAAAACTTTCAAAATAAATATGTTTTTGTTCGAGAAAAACAAGAATTTGAAATAGATAATATTGCAATGGGAATTAAATCTTTTGGGACAATTTTGGTTTTAATTAAAAATAATTATATTACAAAAAGAAGAGTTTTAATCTTTGATGAACCAGAAGTTCACTTACACCCAAAATGGCAATTAGAGATGGCTAAAATTTTAGTAGAGCTTGTTAAAAGTGGTGTTAAAATTGTAGTTAATTCTCATAGTCCTTATATGATTGAGGCTTTAAAAAGATATGCAGAAATTAAAAATATTGAAGATAAAACAAATTTTTATTTAGCAGAAAATGGATATATTAGTTTTCAAAAAAGTTTGGAAGGTATATTTGAGAAATTAGCTCAACCTATGAGAGAGTTGAAAGAGTTAAAATGGCAATCACTCAGATAGAACTAAATAAGTATCTAAAAAAACTAAGTGAACTTAGTTTTGACCCTGATAATAACATAATAGTTTGTAATTATTCTGATAAGTTTGTTGATTTTGATGAATTGAAAAAGGTTAGAAGAACTAACAAGATGCCTCTTTCTCCTGATATGCTTTATATCAATAATGAGAGTCATGAGATATGGTTTGTAGAGTTTAAATCCTCAACAAAAAAAAATCTACAAAATAAAAAATTTGAAATTAAAAGAAAAATTTTAGATGGATTAATTGTTTTTTATGAGATATTTCAAAATTATTATAAGTATAAAAAATACTATTTTGTTGTTTACAATACA
>JALVTH010000036.1 GCA_027036015.1 Campylobacteraceae bacterium | reverse complement strand
ATGCTGCTCCTCTTGAGTCTCAATCCCCTTAAAATCGGGTCTGGTTGAAACAATAAGAGCGCTTTGTATATTCCAGCGGGTCAAGATGGTCTCAATCCCCTTAAAATCGGGTCTGGTTGAAACGAAAAGCGATTAAAAAGCTTGGTATTCCAGATGCTGTCTCAATCCCCTTAAAATCGGGTCTGGTTGAAACCTTATTTGGCGGAGTTTATTAGCTCCGCTAACGCCAGTCTCAATCCCCTTAAAATCGGGTCTGGTTGAAACCCTCCGCGCTTATTTGGCGGAGTTTATTAGCTCCGCTAAGTCTCAATCCCCTTAAAATCGGGTCTGGTTGAAACTATGTAACTCTTAAAGAAGTTTGGGAATTTTCGTCTCAATCCCCTTAAAATCGGGTCTGGTTGAAACAAAATTCCCAATAAAGCGGAGTTAAAAGCTCCCTCCGTCTCAATCCCCTTAAAATCGGGTCTGGTTGAAACAGATGAGAAGGCGGCTCAGCCTTCAGGTAAAGGCATAGTCTCAATCCCCTTAAAATCGGGTCTGGTTGAAACGACTCTAAGAGCGTACAAAAGAGTTAGAGGATGCGGTCGTCTCAATCCCCTTAAAATCGGGTCTGGTTGAAACGGCAACAATAAATTGTGAAAGAGCCCTAAAATTGGGTATTTGATAAAATATTAGCATATTTTATCTTAAATATAGATAAAGCGAGTTAAAAGACATAAAAAATACATAAGTACCATTTTATGGGCATTTGATTTTTTGCAAAGTCTCTTTTTAATCTTAAATTTATCTTAAACGAAAAAATAAAAATTCCCAAAAATAGGGCATTTGCAAAGAACAAGAGGTAATTTTTGTATAACGATTTTTGAAGCTTTATACAGGATTAATTTTATCCGATTTACTATTATGTCAAAAGTGACATAATTTAAATAAAAATTATGGTAAATTACTAAAAATCTTTTTTGCTTTGCTTATATCTTTTATAATAGCTTCTTTTAAAAGATTAAAAGAGGCAAATTTTTGATTTTCTCTTAAAAAGGCAACAAATTGAATAAAAATTGGCTTGTATGGATTTGGTGATTGATGAAAATTTTTTAATAGATGTGTTTCGATACTAAAAGAGCTATCAATGCTTTTTCTTATACCAATAAAAGTGACAGAAGGGTAAGCAATATTTGCTATTTTGGTAAAGGTAGCAAAGACACCTTGTGGCAAGAGATAATCTTGCACTTTTAAATTAATTGTTGGAACAAGCTTTTTAGAGCCAAGCCCAAGTCCTTTAATAGGGTAGCCATCTATTTGATAATATCTGCCAAGTAGTTTATTAGCCAAAGCAATATTATTTTCTTGCAAAAGTTTTCGAATAACTCTTGAATGAATAGAGATGCCATCTAATGTTATTTCTTTAATAACTGTTACTTTGCCATGAAAATTTTCTTGCAAAGTTTGTATATTTCCGCTTCTATTCTTTCCAAAAATAAAATCATAGCCTACAATAATTTCTTTTAATGCAGGAAAGTTGTTTTGAAGTTTTTTGATAAACTCTTTTGGCGTTAAATTTTTAATATTTTCAAATGGATAAAAAAAACAAGGTTTATGAATAAAAAAGGTGCGTTTCCATCCTGGTGTAAGAGTGGCGCTAAATCTCTCAATTATCAAAATAGCATCAGCTTTATTGATTAAAGCTTGATGGGCTAAGTGAATACCATCAAATGAGCCTATTGCAATAGATTGAATCACTTTTTATCCTTTTGAAAGCATAAAAATATCTCTTGGTTTCCCTCTTTGCCAGCAACTTTGCTGGGTGTTTCTTTAAGAAGTCTCCAATTAAGGGTAGTAGTTTGGGCTAAAAGATTTTTTTTGGCAAGCTCTATTGCTTTTTTATCTTGGATAACGCCTTTTTTATTGCGTTTTGTATTTTTGCCCACTTCAAATTGGGGTTTAAAAAGTAAAATAATTATGCCTTTTTCTCTTGTTAAAGTATTGATTGCATCAATAATTTTGCTAAGTGAGATAAAAGAGACATCACAAACAATAATATCAAACGTTTTGTTTGGCTTAAAATCTCTAATATCTTGATTTTCAAAAAAGCTCACTTTGCTATTGTTTTTTATACTTTCATGCAATTGATTTGTGCCAACATCAATACAAGTGAGGCTTTTGATGGGATATTCTAATAAGATTTGGCTAAAGCCGCCTGTGCTTGCTCCAACATCAAGGCACTCTTTGTTTGTTAAATCTATTGGAAACTCTTTTAAAAAGCCTTTAAGTTTTAATGCTGCACGAGAGACATAAAAACTCTCTTGCAAAAGTTTGATGTTTGGATTTTCTACTTCTAAAGAGGGTTTTGTAATAGTTTTGTTATCTACTTTTACAAGCCCTTTTTTAATGGCTTCTTGGGCTTTGTTGCGGCTTGCAAAAAGCCCCTTTTTTACTAAAAATTGATCAAGTCTCATTTTTTATGCAAAGCTTTATAGCTTCTATCAGCTTCGCCTAAAGTCCAATAAAAGCTCTCAATATTTTGATAGCCAAGTTGTGTGGCTAAAGGCTCTTTATAGGGTGAATAGATATAAATAGTTGGGGTTAGATAGGTATTTGGGAAATATTGTAAAGCTTTGTTAATGTCAAGTTTTACTAAAATGTAGTGTTTTTTTAAGACTTTTTGTGTTTCTTTGTCTCGAAAGACTTCGTTTTCTAATTTTTTGCAATAGTAGCAACCATGTTGATGAATATAGATTAAAACAAATTTATGCTCTTTTTTAGCAAGCTTAAATGCACTTTTTACATTATGGTGCCAAGGGAGTTTGGCAAAAAGTGTGATACTAAAAAGAAAGAGTAAAAAGAGTTTTTTCATTGAATTTCCTTTAAGAGTTTTTCAAAATTTTCTTCATCTAAAATAGTTACTCCAAGTTTTTGGGCCTTTTGATATTTGCTTCCTGGATCTTTACCAACGATTAAATAGTCAGTTTTTTTGCTTACAGAGTTGGTTACATGCGCTCCAAGGCTTTCTAAGAGGTCTTTAATTTCGTGGCGAGGGCGCTCAAGAGTTCCTGTAATGACAATTGTTTTGCCATTAAATGGGTTTTGTTTAACTTGTTCATCTTTTGGAAAAGTAAGCTCTAAAAAGCTTAAAAGTTTTATTACCTTTTCTTTATTAACGCGCATAAATTCAAGATAGCTTTTTGCCATTTCATCGCCAAAGCCATCGATTTTTATTAAATCTTCATAGCTTAAATCTAAAAACTTTTCTTTATAGATTTGGCAAATTTTTTTAGCCGCAACTTCGCCAATGTGTTCAATTCCAAGTCCTTTTAAAAAGCGCCAACACTCTCTTTTTTTGCTTGCTTCAATGGCATTTATTAAATTATTAACCTTTTTTTCTTTAAAACCTTCAAGCGCTAAGATTTGCTCTTTTTTCTCTTTGAGATAATAGATATCTTCAATCCCTTTTAAGAGCCCTTTTTGGTAGAAAAGCTCTACAATTTTTTCTCCTAAGCCTTCTATATCCATACATCCACTTGAAGCGTAATAGCTAATGCTATTTACCACCCTTGCTGGACAGTTGAGATTTTGGCATTTTATTAAAATGCCTTCATCTAAGAGTTCGCTTTTGCAAACTGGGCAATGGGTTGGTTTTGGAATAGGCTTTTCGTTTCCTTTTCGATACTCTTTTAAGACTTTTATAATTTTTGGAATAACATCGCCACTTCGAATTAATGTTACCATATCTCCAATTTTGATATCAAGTTTTTGGATATAATCGTAATTATTAAGTGTAGCGCGCTCAACAACAACACCTTCAATATTGACAGGTTCTAAAATAGCAACAGGGGTTAAAACGCCGGTTCTTCCAACTTGCCAAATAACATCTTTTAATCTTGTTTGTTTTTCAATTGCTGGGAATTTATAGGCAACTTGCCAGCGCGGAGCCTTTTGAGTATAGCCAAGTTGTTCTTGTTTTTTAAGAGAATCAACTTTGATAACCATTCCATCAAGCATTACTTCTAAATTTGGGCGCATTTGAACCAGCTCTTCATACATTTGTTGCATTTGCTCGATGGTGGTGCAAACTCTTCTAATTGGAGGTTTGCGAAATCCAAGATTATAAACAAAACTCATTAAGTCACTCAAATATTCAAAATTGAGTGAATTTACCCCAACGCCCCAAGGCATAAAAAGTAAATGGCGTTTTGCTGTAATTGCAGGATCTAATTGGCGCAAGCTTCCAGCTGCAGCATTTCTTGGGTTTGCAAAAGGTTCTTGACCTTCTTTTACTCTTTCTTGGTTTAATTTTTCAAAATCTTTAAAGGGCATCAAAACTTCGCCGCGAATTTCGATAAACTTTTTATACTCAATCTCAAGCGGGATTGAGAGGATTGTTTTTGCATTATTTGTTACATCTTCGCCTTCTACTCCATCACCTCTTGTAATTGCTTGAGTTAGTTTGCCATTGTCATAGAGTAAATTTAGGCTTGCTCCATCAAATTTTGGTTCTAAATAAAATCGCTTAACAGGAACTAATTTTTCTATTCTATTGAGCCACTCTTTTAATTCATCTTCGCTAAAAACATCTTCCATACTCCACATTCGGCTTGGATGTTTGACCTTTTTAAAGCCTTCTTTTAGTGGAGCACCAACGCGTTGGGTTGGAGAGGTGGGGTCAATTTCGTTTGGGTGTGCTTTTCCATACTCTTCAACCTCTCTATAGAGTTTATCGTAAACTTCATCTGTTACTAAAGGATTATCTTCGATATAATAGGCATAAGCCCATTTTTTTAGGGTATTTACTGCTTCTTGATACTCTTTGTTATTTTTTATCATAGTCATACTCTCTTATATAAATTTTTTCAAAGGCTCCATAAAACTTTGGAGTGGTATGTAAGATATAAATATCTAAAAAAGCTTTAACTCTTGCTAAAAGCTCTCTTAGCTGCATTTTAAAGGTGGCAATGGTGTTTGGGTTGCTTTTTGCTTCAAATCCAATTGCGTCAATCCCACTTTTTTTTGCAATAAATAAAGCTCTTTCAAGATGAAAGCGCTGAGTAATTATAATAAATTTTTTTAAACCAAAGATTGCTTTAGCTCTTTTAATAGAATCAAGCGTTCTAAATCCTGCAAAATCAAGATAGATTTTATTTTTAGGAACGCCAGCTTTTATTAAATCTTTTCTCATTCTTTGAGGTTCATTGTAATAGGGTGTTGCGTTATCGCCTGAAACTAATATAGCTTTTATTTTATTAGCTTTAAAAAGAGCTGCAGCTGCATCGATTCGATATTTATAAAAATAGTTGATTTTGCCTCTTTTTACATATTTTGCTGTGCCAAGCACCAAAGCAACGCTCCTTTTGGGTGTTTTGTTGATATCTTTATAGATTAAATTTTTGGTGCTTTGGCTAATGTAGGCATCAATAAAAATAACGCCTATTACAACAACAATAAAAAGATAAAAAAAAGTATAAAAAGCTTTTTTTATCATAACTTTGATTATTGCATATTTTTGCTTTTAAAAGCCTAATGGCTTTTTAGATATAATGCTGCAAAAAATTAGGATTGCAATGAAACAATTGCCAAAATTTTATAAAGCAATAAAAGAAGCTCCTTATTTGGACTTTAGTCCAAAATATTGGCAAGAGGCAAAAAATGCTTTTGAAAAAAAGGAGTATTTTTTAAGTGCTATAAATCTTTTGCATTATTTAAATGAAGATTTTTTGAAAAAGAAAAAATGTAAAAAAAGTTGCTCTTTTGAGGCAGTGCATACTAATGTTAAATTGAAAGTAAAAATAGAAAATGGTTATTTTAGGGCAAGATTAAATTTTTTAAGAGTTGATGAAAATACGAATAAAATTGCTCTTTATCGCAGAATTAGTGAACTCAATTTTAAAGATCTCTCATTTGTTCGATATGAGCTTGAAGGGGATTTGATTTTTATTGAGATTAATGAGCCTTTAGAGTTGTTGCACCCTTATAAACTTTATGAAATTTTGCGCGATATGGTGTATGCAAGTAGTTATTATAAGACTCATTTTATTAAAGAGTATGGGGCAAAAGATCTTGGAGAAGTTTCGTTATCTTTTCTAAACGATAAGGAGTTTGAAAAGGCAAAAAAGGCAATTAATGCAATCATTCAAGAGACAAAAAAGAGTTTGGATCATTTAGTGCAAGAGAATTTACAAAAATATGAATGGGACTTTTTGGCAATTGCTCTTATGCAATTAAATATTATGCCATATATTAGAGGAAATATTAAATATAAACTAACAGAGGCTTTAGGAAAGCTTTTTTCTTCGTCGATTGAATATGAAAAAAGAATACAAGAGGCAATTGCATTTTTAAACTATTTAGAAAAACTTGATGAAAAAGAGCTTAAAGAATCACTTTATTATCCAAAATTTTTCTTGCCGCCAAAGCGCTATTTTAACAACGCTATACTCAAAGAGCTTTTGCAAGATGAAGGTGAAAGCGTTAATAAATACGTTAAAAAAGAAGATTATATTGGACTTGGATTTTATTTGTATGGTTTTTTTTTAGATTTAATCGATCGTTATAATTTGCCTCCAAAAGTCCAAAATAAAATTGTTGCAACACTTGTAGCAATAAATAAAGACGAAATGAAAGATGCTGGAAAGAGATTATATGAATTTTACGAAAAGCTCTTAAATGAAGAAGAGAGGGAGAGTGATTTTAGCTTTCTTTATATTTTACTTTTAATTGCGCTGTTATATTTATTATCAAGGTTGTAAAATGGTAAATATTTATGGGGAAAATGTTTATAAAGTAATTACTGGAAGTGGAAGCGGGAGTGCTTTTGCTATTAAAGATTTTAATTATTTAATTACTAATTATCATGTTGTAACGCCTTTTAGAGAAGTTGGGATAGAAGATGATAAAAAGATGCGATATTTAGCAAAAGTGGTTTTTGTTAATAGCGAGGTGGACATTGCCTTTTTAGAAGTTGAGGGCTTAGAGATTGAAAGTAACATTGAACTTGATTGCAATTTAGCAATGCAAAATTTAGATGAAGTTTTTATTATAGGCTATCCTTTTGGCATGCCAAAAAGCGTGACCAAAGGAGTCGTTTCGGCTCACAAGCAATTTATGGATGGAAGATATTATCTTCAAACTGATGCCGCAGTAAACCCTGGCAATAGTGGTGGCGTAATGCTAACAAAAGAGGGTAAAGTTGCAGGAGTTGTTACAGCAAAATTTACTAATGCTGATAATATGGGCTTTGGAATATTGTTAAAAGATTTATGTAAAGAGATAAAAGAATTTAAAAAAAGATGTGAAGGCACAGCAATTAAGTGCAATTCTTGCGCTCATTTTATTTGTCAAAAAAGTGATTTTTGTCCAAAATGTGGGAATAAGATAGATAGTTCTATTTTTTTAGAGCCTAAAAAAAGTGAGTTTGAACGATTTATTGAACCAATTTTAAAAAAAGCTGGTTTAAATCCAATCCTTTGTGCTTTGGATAAAGATTATTGGAGTTTTTATAAGACAAATGCTTTAATACGTATTTTTTTATCTAATGATGATGAGGGGCTTTATGCCACTTCGCCTTTAAATTTATTACCAACGACGCCAAGTAAAGAGCTTTTTGAATATATACTCTCAAATAAAGAGTCGCCTTTCTTTTTGGGAGTGTATAAAAACGAAATTTATCTTTCGTATAGAATTCATCAAAGCGAGATTTTTAGCTCGTTTAAAGAAGAGATAGCAAATAATTTTTTACGGTTTATTAATAGAGTGGATGAAGTTCAAGAATACTTATTTGAACAATTTAATGCTCCTTATTCGAAAGAATCAAGAACTCTTTAATATCCTCCATCAATTTTTATGGCTCCTTGGATGTTGCCATAAGCTTTGAGCTCTCCATCAATATTTTTCCATTTTAAGTGGGTAATTGTGAGTATAAAATTGTTGCTATAAGCATATTTTGCAAAGCTTATGTAATAGCTTTTTACTTTTCCTTCTTTGCTAAAATTTTGTTCGAAACTTTGAAGATAAATTTTTTCTTTTAACTCTTTTTTATTGACGCTAAAATTGTAAAAAGAAGCTGTAAAGTTTTTGTAATCACCTTTAAAAATAAAAGTGCCATCATAACTATTATTTGAGGTTCCATCCCATAAGAGACATTCGTGAAATTTTGCTTTTACATAGTTTTTTTTCATATAAAGGCTCATAGAACCTTTTTTACACCCTCCATACAAAGCACCAAAAGCAATTAATTCTATAAAATCGGCTCCAGCTTGAATCATAGTATCAACTTTTTTAGCAGTAATTTGAAAAAGTGTAATAGTAGTAATATTGCCATCTTTTAGTGGAAGAGTGCTAAAGGCTTCTTTTCCGACTTGTTTTTGACAAGCGCTAAAGGTAAAAAGAATAAAAAAAATTGTAACGATTAAGCGCAAAAGTTTCCTTTTTGTTAGGATCTTTTTAATTATACACTAAAAATGTTAAAGCTCTTGCCAAATTTTAATGGCTTGTGCATGCTCTTTAACGTCATGGCATCGCACAATTGAAGCACCACGTTCAATTGCTTTTAAATGAATGGCTAAAGTTCCTGGCAAGCGCTCTTGCACAGGTGCTGGAGTAATGGCATTAATAAGTGATTTTCTGCTTGCTCCAATTAAAAGCTCACAACCAAAGTGCATAAAGTGAGCATGAGAGCGCAAAAGTGCTAAATTATGCTCTAAGGTTTTGCCAAAGCCAATGCCAACATCTAAAATAATGTCTTCTTTTTTTAAACCAAAATTTTGGGCTTTTTGAATTCTTTTTTGAAAAAACTCATCAACTTCACTCACAACATCTTTATATTGAGGGTTAATTTGCATTGTCTCAGGCGTTCCTTGCATATGCATAATACAAATTTTTGCTTTATATTCTTTTGCAAGTTTTAAGAGTCTATCATCTTTTGCCCCTGTTATGTCGTTTATTATTCTAAAGCCCCTATCAAGCGCAGCTTGCACTACTAATGGAGCGTATGAGTCGATACTAAAGAGTGCTTTTTTATAGAGTTTTTCTTTTTTTATAGCTTCTAAAATCTCTTGAACTCTTATAAGCTCTTCTTCTTGAGGAATAGGTTTTGAGCCAGGGCGGCTTGAGAGGGCTCCAACATCAATAATATTAGCTCCATCTTCTATCATTTGCTCTATTTTTTTTATAGCATCTTTGCCTTTAAAGCGGCTTCCTTCATAAAAGCTATCATCATTTGCATTAATAACTCCCATAATTTTAATAGGAAAATTTTTTTTATAAAGAATTTCGCGAAGCCTCTTGCCAAGCTCTTTTAAACCAAATGGTTGAGCTAATTCTTTAGTAGCTAAGCGAAGAAGTTGACGCTTTGTTCCAAAAAGTAAGCAATCATAAAACTCTTTCTTGCAAGCAATTACTCCGCTTGGTGCTGCAACGTCTGCTCCAACGCTTAAGGCATCTTGTTTTAGAATATTTAAAGCCGCAGCTTTTATATCTTTTATGGCGATATAAAAATAGTCCATTTTTTGAGAGAGAATATTGATTCCTACTTTATCAACATCTAAATTTTGTAAATAGTTTTTACTCTCTTTTGGTTTTGCAATTTCATAAATTCTCATACTTTGCCTTTTTTTCTTTTTTCTAAAAGCATCAAAAGTGCACTATATAAAATAAAATCTCCTTTAGCACCAAAAAAAAGAGATTCTCTTAGTGTGCTAAAAAATTCTAAAGCCTCTTGATCCAAAAGAAATTTTTGCGATTTTATTGCTTTTTTTATGATCTCTTCTAAAAGCAAGGCGGCTTGATTTTGATCGATTCTTTTATATTCTTGTAAAAAGTTATACACTTCTTGCAAGGTTAAATTGTTTAGATTAAGCTTGAGTTCAACCTCTTCTTTTTCTTCAAAAAAAGCTTTCTCAAGTGGTAAGCGCGAAGTAATGGTAGGAAGTAAAGTTGCTTGATTTTTACAAAGTAAGATAAATTCTTTATTTTTTGGAGGCTCTTCAATAATTTTTAAGAGTCTATTTTGCACAACTTCACTAAATTGCTTAGCGCCTAAAATTAAAACTACTTTTTCTTTTGATGCAAGATAAGCTTTGGCTATTACTTCGTTTGCGTCATTTATTGTAAAATTTGTGTTATCTTCTTTTATAAAGAGTTCAAAAAGTATCTCTTTTGAGGCATCTTCTTTTAAAAGTTCAAGAACTTTTTCAAAGTTATCGCTAATAATTATTTGGCTTTTTAATTGTAATTTCAAAGTTCTATCTCTCCAAACATTGCACCATTAATAGTTTTGTTAAAGAGTTTAAAAGCTTGTATAAGCTTAATATCAAGCATTGGATCGCTTTTTTTAAGGCTAAAAATACCTTCTATTTCTTTATTTAAACTCCAAATAAGGCTATCTTTATCTTGTTCTATGTATTCGTAAAATTTATGTTTGCCACTTCCAATATACCAAAAAAAGTATCCATTACTAAAAGAGATATCAAGTAAATCGTATAAAAAATCAAGTTCGCTTGGATTATTGAGATAATATTGAGCTGGAAAGATACCTTCTAATTGATAAATTGGCAAGAAGGGACGATCTTGCCAAGGAGCATTGATTCGATCGCTTATATAATTGCTAAACCATTTAAAGTCTCTATCAGTAACTAAAATAATACTTACACCATCTAAAATTTTTTTAATAGCATTTTGAGCTTGTGGAATCCAATGAAAACGAAGCTCTTCCATCCAGCTAAAGCAAGAGCCTTCTTCTCTTATTGTTTCAAGAGTCCACTCACTAAAATTCATTTTTTATCTAACCCATACGCATCGTGTAATACTCTAACGGCAAGTTCGCCATATTTTTCGTCTATAATCATCGAAATTTTAATTTCGCTCGTTGAAATCATTTCGATATTGATATTATTTTTTGCTAAAGCCTCAAATGCAGTTGCCGCAACACCACTATGACTTTTCATTCCAACGCCAACGATTGAGACTTTTGCAACGTTTTCGTCAAAATCAACTGAACCAATTTCTTGATTAAAGTTTTGAATAACGTTTTTTGCATCTTCAAGTTGATTTTGTGCTACAGTAAAGCCTAAATTGGTTTTTTTAACTCCATCTTTATCTTCGCTTGCATTTTGAATAATCATATCGATGTTAATATTTTCGTCTGCAAGTTTTTTGAAAATTTCTGCTGCAATGCCTGGTCGATCCTCTACGCCTCTTAAAGTAATTCTTGCTTGGTTTTTATCAAGCGCTACACCACTAACTAAAACTTCTTCCATTTTATCTTCCTTTGCTTCTGAAATAATGGTTCCTGGAGCATCAGTGAATGAACTTTTTGCAACGATGGTAACACCCATTTTTTTTGCAAGTTCAACTGAGCGATTTTGCAATACTTTTGCACCAAGACTTGAGAGTTCTAACATCTCGTCATATGAGATAAAATCAAGCTTTCTTGCTTTTGGCTCTATTCTTGGATCGGTTGTATAAACGCCATCAACGTCACTATAAATTTCACATGCATCAGCCTTAAGAGCTCCAGCAAGTGCCACAGCACTTAAATCACTTCCGCCTCTACCAAGCGTAGTTACTTCACCTTTGTCGTTAATGCCTTGAAAACCTGCAACAATAACAATGTTGCCATCTTGGATTTTTTCTTGAATTTTAGAAGTATCGATAGATTCGATTCTTGCAATAGTGTGAGCCGTATCAGTTTTAATGCCCGCTTGTCGCCCAGTAAGTGCTATCGCTTTGTATCCCATTTCATTTAGTGCTATGGATAAAAGAGCGGCAGTAACCCTTTCGCCTGAGCTAAGGAGTATGTCCATCTCTCTTTTGATTGGATTTTTGGAGAAAAAATGGGCATATTCGATTAATTTATTGGTTTCCCCACTCATTGCTGAGACAACAACGACTAAATCTTTGCCTTCATCTCTTGCTTTGGCAACGCGATTTGCTACGTTTTGGATTCGCTCTAAAGTCCCAACACTGGTGCCTCCATATTTTTGAACAATCAACATTTAAGAAATCCTTCCTTTTTAAAATATTCAATTACTTGTTTATAGGCTTTTCGTTTTAAATAAAAAGCCTTTTTAAAAAGCTCTTCTTCACTTACAAAAAGATATTCATCAAACTCTGGCGTTATGAAACTATTTAAATTTATTGCTTCATCATCAAGCAATTTCACTAAGAAAAATTTTTGGTTTTGCCCCTTGAATGGATAAAAATTATTCTTTGAATTTTTTGGAAAATCATATTTTATCCATTCTGGATATTCAGCTATAATTTCAACTTTATTTGTTCCAATTTCTTCTTTTAATTCTCTAAGAAGCGCTTCTTGGGGAGTTTCTCCTTTGTCTATGCCACCTTGGGGAAACTGCCAGCTTCTTCTTGCTCCTTTTCGTTTTGCTATAAAGTATTCTATTTTTTCGGGATACTTTGACGATAAAACTATAGCTGCGACATTAGGGCGATATTGTAGTAAATCTTTCATTTTCAACCCTTTATTCGCATCAAAAAACAATGCACTTATTAAAAATTGGCTAAAATTTTACCCTAAATATAATTATAAGCTAATTATTTTCGTAAAAAAGAGGGGTAAATGCATATTTACATTCATATACCATATTGCGATTCGAAATGTTTTTATTGTGCTTTTAATTCTTATACTAATTTGCATTTTACCATTCCTTCTTATATGAAATCGCTTACAAAAGTTATTACTAAAGCGTTGCAAAAAAATAAACAAAAAATTGCAACGATTTTTATTGGCGGTGGAACACCTTCGGTAATAAAGCCACAATATTACGAAGAGATTTTTGCATTTTTGAAGCCTTTTATAAACAATGAGAGTGAAATTAGTATCGAAGCTAATCCAAACTCGGCCACTTTACCTTGGCTTAGAGCAATGAGAAGTTTGGGAGTGAATCGAATAAGTTTTGGTGTTCAAAGCTTTAGTGATGAGAAATTGCGTTATTTAAACAGAGCCCATAAAGCAAAAGATGCCATTAAAGCTATTGAAAATGCTTATAAAGTTGGATTTAATAATATCTCTTTAGATTTGCTATATGATTTGGCAATTGATTCAAAAGAGCTTTTAGAGCAAGACTTGAGACTTGCTTTTTCTTTGCCAATTACACATATTTCAACCTATGAATTAACGCTAGAAGAGGGGAGTAGATTTTTCTCTATGCCTAAGGTTAAGGCACAAAAAGAAGAGTTGAATTTTTTTATAAAAGAAACTATTAAATCTTATGGGTTAAAGCAATATGAAGTTTCAAATTATGGTAAAATTTGTAAACACAATCTTGCTTATTGGGAACATAAAGAGTATTTGGGCTTTGGTGCAGGAGTCGTTGGATTTAGAAAAAATTATCGTTACTATTCCCATAAAAATATTCAAAATTTTATTAACGATCCTTTTTTTTGTGAAAAAGAGGTTTTAAGCAAAGAAGATATTTTGCTTGAAAAGCTCTTTTTAGGACTTCGATCCATTGTTGGGGTTGAACAAAAGATTTTGCCTTTAAATATGCAAGAGCGAGCTAATCTTTTGGTAAAAGAGAAAAAATTGAGCTTTACAAATGGGAAATATTTTAATGAGGATTATTTTTTAGCAGATGAGTTAGCGCTATTTATTATGCAAAATTAGATACAATTAAGAAAAATTTTTTGTAGGAATTGCTTAATGTTTGATATGGGCTTTACCGAAATACTTTTAATTGCAATCATAGCACTTGTTTTTATTGGACCAGACAAATTACCAGAAACATTGCGCTCCATTGCAAAAACAATTGGAAAGATTAAGCGTAGTTTTGAAGATGCAAAAGAGACGATTAATAAAGAATTACAAATTGAAGAGTTAAAAAAAGAAGCACTCTATTATAAACAAGAGCTTGAGAGTGCACAAAACGATTTAAAAGCATTTAAAAATGTAGCACAACAGCAATTGCATGAATTAAACGATGAAGTTCGTCAAATTGCACATGATACACAAAAATTTGAGCCAAAAGATATAAATGACGATTCCATTTTTGATGAATTTGATGAGATAGATAAAGAGTTTGAAAAATTAGAAAAACAAGAAGAAACTCCTTTAAAAGAAGCAAAAGAAGAAAACGAAGAAAAACAAGTAAAAAACTTGCAAGATGAGAAATTAGTGGCTTTTAAAAATATAAAAAGTGAAGGTTAAAAATGTATGAAGATTTAAAGCCTCATTTAGTAGAGCTTAGAAAAAGAATTATTATTTCAATTTTAGCTTTAATTGCAGGATTTGTAATCTCTTTTATTTTTTACAAACCAATCTTAGATTGGGTAACAGCTCCACTTGATAGAGCTTTAATTGCTGCGCAAAAAGTGGTGCAAAAAAATAACGAAGCAAAATGGAAAGTCTATTCTAAAAAGCAAAACATTACGCAAATAGAAAAAAATGTCTCAAATTTAAAAACTCTTTTTTTAAGAACAAAAGCAATTGAGCAAGATAGCAATGCAACAAAAAACGAAAAAATTTTAGCAAAAGAAGTATCCGCATTAGCCAAAAAACTCGAAGCCATTGAACAAAAATCAAAAGAAAAAGCAAAAGAGAGTGTTTTTTGGGGAAGTGTAACAACACATCAGCTTGGTGGAGTATTTTTAGTTGCACTTAAAGTTTCAATGTATGCAGCACTTTTTATTGCTTTGCCAATTATTCTTTGGCAAGCGTGGCTTTTTGTTGCACCAGGACTCTATGAAAATGAAAAGCGCATGGCATTGCCATTTTTAATTGGTGTGACAGTAATGTTTATTTTGGGAGTGCTCTTTGCGTATTATGTTGTTGCTCCTTTTGGATTTCAATTTTTAATCACCTTTGGAGCTTTTTTATATACCCCTTTAATTAATATCGAAGATTACATAGGCTTTTTTGGAAAGATTTTATTTGGTTTTGGAATTGCTTTTGAATTGCCAATGGTAGTTTACTTTTTAGCTTTAGTTGGTTTGGTTACTGATAAAACACTTAAAGATTATTTTAAATATGCCATAGTTATTATTTTTATCATTGCAGCAATCTTAACGCCACCTGATGTCATAACACAAATTTTAATGGCAACGCCGCTTATATTGCTTTATGGTGTTTCTATTATTATTGCAAAAATTGTTAATCCTTATAAAGAAGATGAGGATGCATAAAGATTTATTAACCTCTTCATATGATTATTTTTTGCCAAAAGAGCAAATTGCCAAATATCCTATCAATCCGCCAGATATGGCGAAATTGCTTGTGTATGAAAGAAATAACAATAAAATAACGCATACTATTTTTAGAGAGTTTTTAGAATTTATTCCCAAAGATACGATCATCTTTTTAAATGATACCAAAGTGATAAAAGCACGCATCTTTGGAAAAAAGCAAAGTGGTGGTAAGATTGAGCTTTTGCTCTTAAAGCCTTTAAGCAATAATTGCTTTAGTGCAATGATTCGAGGTAAAGTTAAAAAGGGGAGTGAGCTTTATTTTGATTTAAATTTAAGGGCAAAAGTTATTGCATTAAATAATGATGGAAGCAGGGTAGTAGAGTTTTATGTAGGAGATAAAAAGCTAAATTTTACTAAATTAGTTGCCATTTTAGAGCAAATAGGGCACGTTCCATTACCACCTTACATTGATAGAGCCGATGAAAAAGAAGATGAAAATAGTTATCAAACCCTTTTTGCAAAAAAAGAGGGTTCAGTTGCTGCACCTACTGCTTCACTTCATTTTAGCAAAGAGCTTTTTGAAAAGATGCAAAGAATGTTTCAAACTCAAACACTTACTTTACATGTTGGAGCCGGAACTTTTAGGAGTGTTGAAAGTGAGATTATTACAAAGCATCAAATGCATAGCGAATATTTTGAAATACCAAAAGAAGCTGCTAAAATTATAAAAAATAATAAAAAGATTTTAGCAATTGGAACAACAGCTACAAGAACGATTGAATATTATGTTAGAGAAGAAAAATTAAGTGGAGAATGCGATTTGTTTTTGCATCCTCTCAATCCACCAAAAAGAGTAAATTTTTTACTTACTAATTTTCATTTGCCAAAAAGCACACTTATAATGCTTGTTAGTAGTTTTATTGGAAGAGAAAAGACCTTAGAGCTTTATCAAGAAGCAATAAATAAAGGGTATCGCTTTTTTAGCTATGGCGATGCAATGTTAATTTTATAAGGAGAGAAAATGAAAGAGCACGAACATTTTTACAATTTACATATGCTTTTTGAACCACAAAATTATCTTTTGCATCTTGCAATTGCAATTATTGCTATAACATTGCTTTGGACTTTGATTCATGAGATGAGAAAGCCGGGCAATACTCATAAAAAAGATGAGAGAACAAAAAAAATGAATGAGATTTTGCATGATGAATAGAATAATAATTGCAACAATTGTTATATTATTTAGTGCGTGTTCAAAATATGATTATACAATTCATAAACCAAAAGTGCTTTATAAACCCTCTTTAGCTGCATTAGACAAAATTAACAAAAGTAATCTTGGAAAACGCTACGTTTGGGCAGAAGAGGGGCCCTATTGTTTTGATTGTTCAGGGCTTACCTATTTTACTTATGGAACTATGGGTATAGAAATTCCACGCGTTGCAAGAGAGCAGTTTAAGGTAGGAACGCCCGTAGCAAGGGATCAATTGCAAAAAGGAGATTTAGTCTTTTTTGATACAGGGCGCTATTTTACGGGGCGCGTAACGCATGTTGGAATTTATATTGGTAACGGAAAATTTGAGCACGCAAGCACGGCAAAAAGAGGAGTTATTATTTCTTCGCTTAATAATCCTTACTATAAACGGCGCTATTTGGGAGCTCGTAGAATTTATAACTTTACGCCATCATTTAAAAAAAATTATGAAATAAGCTCAAAAATGCAAACAATACCCAAAGAAAAATTTGTTCCTTCCAAAACGCCATCTTTGTTATTTAAAGGGATAAATAAAAAGTTACACAAAGAAAATGAGTTACAATACTTAAGTTCAAAGGGGTTATTTTGAAAATACTCTTTGCACCTAGTGAGGCGAAAAATAGTGGCGGAGAGGGCAAATTTGAATTAAAAAAGCTTTGTTGTCCTCAAATAAATAAGCTTAGAGAAAAACTCATAAAAGAATATGAAAAGATTATTTTAAGCGATGATATAGAAGTGAAAAAAGCTTTGACGGGATTAAAAAAAGAGAGTGACTTAAATGAATTTGGTTTGCTTTTAAATGCTCCAGTTATGAAAGCTATAAAACGATATAGTGGTGTTGCATATGAGTATTTAGGATATGAAAAGTTACCAAAAACAGTGCAAAATTATATTGATAAAAATGTTATTATTTTTTCAAATCTTTTTGGGGTTCTTTTAGCAAGTGATAAAATTCCTCTTTATAAAGTTAAACAAGGTGCACAAATTGGAGCTTTTAAAGTAGAAACTTTATATTCTCAAGCATTAAAAAAGCCTTTAGATGAGTTTGTAGGGGAAGAAGAGATTTTAGATTTATCGCCTACTTTTTATAAAAAGTTTTTTAAACTAAATGCAAAAGTGATGCAGTTAAAGTTTTTAAAAAATAATAAAATTGTTAGTCACTGGGCAAAGGCCTATCGAGGAATCGTTTTAAAAGAAATTGCAAAAAACAATGTTCAATCTTTTGATGAATTTTTGCAGTTGCAAATTCCAAATTTAGCTATTAAAGAGATAAAAGAGGGTAAGAAAAAAATTGAAGTAATTTTTGAAATTATTTAAAGGATTTAAATGCGAAAAAATCTTTTTGAAATGGGGGCAAAATTTGAAGATGGCTGGAGTTTTGAAGAGGAAAAAAAGAAAATATTAACTCCAAAAGAGCATAGTTTAACCATTCAAAAGCAAAAAAGAAAAAATAAAGTTGTAACGATTGTTGGAGAGTTTTTTCTTGAAAAAAAAGAGTTAAAAAAGCTTCTTAAAGAGCTCAAAAGCCATTTAGGTGTTGGTGGAACTATCAAGCAAAACTCTATTGAACTTCAAGGTGATCACACTTTGCTTAAAGAGTTACTCAAATCAAAAAACTTTCGATTTAAAAAATAAGATTTGCTATAATTGCAAAAAAATTTAAAGGTAATAGATGTTTATTGATAAAGTGGAGTTGCTTGTTAGCTCTGGAAAAGGCGGGGCTGGCTGTGTTTCGTTTCATACTGAAAAATTTGTGCAAAAAGGTGGACCAGATGGCGGAGATGGGGGAAAGGGAGGAAGCGTTTATTTTAAAGTTGATAGAAATACGCACACTTTAGCCTTTTATCGTGGAAAGCGTCATCTCAAAGCTAAAAATGGCCAACCAGGACAAGGAAAAAAACGCTTTGGAAAAAAAGGAGAAGATTTAATTTTAATTGTGCCGCCTGGAACGCAAGTATTTGATGCTCAAACCAACGAATTGTTACTTGATTTAACTAAAGAAGGAGAAAAAGTGCTTTTTTTAGAAGGAGGCAAAGGCGGGCTTGGAAACGTTCATTTTAAATCGCCAACCAACCAGCGCCCAACCTATGCTCAGCCAGGACTTCCTGGAATTACAAAAAAAATTAGATTAGAGCTAAAATCAATTGCTGATGTTGGGCTTGTTGGCTTTCCAAATGTTGGAAAATCAACTTTAATTGCAACGCTCTCAAATGCTAAACCAGAAATTGCCAATTATGAATTTACAACGCTAACACCAAAACTTGGCGTTGTTAGAGTTAGTGAGTTTGAAGATTTTTTAATGGCTGATATTCCTGGAATTATTGAAGGTGCAAGTGATGGAAGAGGGCTTGGGCTTGAATTTTTGCGCCATATTGAGCGAACTAATACACTTTTATTTATGATAGATGCAAGTAATTATCGTCAAATGGAGTATCAATATCAAAGCTTGCAAGAGGAGCTTAAAAAATATTCGCAAAAATTGGCTCAAAAACATTTTGCCATTGCAATAACTAAAATTGATGCTTTATCTACTCAAGAGCTTAATAAAAAAATAAAGCATTTTATCGTCTCTTTAGGACTAGAGCCAAATAATGGTGCGCAAAAATTTGGTGCAAGCTCAAATTATTTAAGCTACTTACAAGAAAAAGAGGAATGGGAAGAACTTGAAAGGGATAAACCAGCGTTTATTTTGCCAATTTCTTCCGTTGCACACCTCAATTTAGAAGCTCTTAAATTTATGCTCTATAATATTGTAAAGGCAAATAAGTGAAAGAGTTTAAACGAGTTGTTATAAAAGTAGGATCACACGTTTTAACTCAAGATGGAGCTTTGGCAAAAAAGCGTTTAAAAGCCTTAGTTGAGTTTTTAGTAGAGCTTCATAAAATGGAAAAAGAGATTATTTTAGTAAGCTCTGGTGCTGTTGCGGCTGGTTTTACAAAGTTGCATTTAGATAAAAGTGATATTGCCAAAAAACAAGCCTTAGCAGCAATTGGACAGCCACATCTATTAAGAGAGTATCAAAAGCTTTTTGAAAAATATGAAATCATTACGGCTCAAATCTTATTAACAGCTGACGATTTTGATTCAAGAAAGCGAACTAAACACGCACGATGTGCAATTGAAGAGCTTTTAAAAAATAAAGTTTTACCAATTGTAAACGAAAATGATGTAACGGCAACTGAAGAATTGCTTTTTGGAGATAATGATAGACTCTCAGCTCATGTGGCATACTATTTTGATGCCGATTTATTAGTTATTTTAAGTGATATTGATGCTTATTATACTGATGATCCAAATAAAAATAAAGATGCAAAACCAATTAAAATAGTTCATAAATTAAATCAAAATGAACTTATTGCTCCAAAAAGTCCAAATAATGAATTTGCAACAGGAGGCATTGTAACAAAATTACAGGCTGCAAATTTTTTGCTTGAGCGCAGCATCCCAACATTTCTTTCAAGTGGCTTTGATTTGAGTGACGTTAAATCATTTCTCTTAGCAAATGAACATTGTGGAGGAACTCTTTTTATAAAGGAAACTCTGTGAAAAAGATTATTTTTATGGGCACGCCCAACTATGCAAAAACAATTTTAGAAGCCTTATTAAATGATAAAGAATTTGAAGTTACTTTAGTTTTAACCCAACCAGATCGCCCAGTCGGAAGAAAAAAAATTCTCACTCCCCCGCCAGTAAAAGTGTTAGCTTTAAATAAAGGGATTGAAGTTTTGCAACCTTTAAGTTTAAAAGATGAAGCACTTATTCAAAAATTAAAAGAATTAAACCCAGATTTTATTGTTGTGGCTGCATATGGGCTTTTGCTTCCAAAAGAGATTTTAGAAATAGCCCCATGTATTAATCTACACGCTTCTATTTTACCAAAATATAGAGGAGCTTCGCCCATTCAAGAGTGTTTTTTAAATGATGATAAAATAAGTGGGGTTAGCGCTATGCTTATGGATGAGGGCTTAGATTGTGGAGATATTTTGGGTTTTAGCATTTTTGAAGTAGAAAAAGCAAACAATTTAGAAGAGATGATGCAAATATTGGCAAAACTTGGAGGCTCTTTAATTGTAAAAGTGTTAAAACGATGGAAAGAGATTAATCCAATCAAACAAATTGATGCTCTATCAAGTAAGTGTTCTAAAGTTAAGAAAGAAGATGGCTTAGTTGATTTTAAAGATGCAAAGACTCTTTTTAATAAATATCGAGCTTATTATGGTTGGCCAGGAGTATTTTTAGAAAATGGAATGAAACTTTTTGACGTGAAACTCATTGAGAGTGAAAGTCAAAATGAAGCGGCAAAGATTGTTGCTATTGAAGATGAAGCAATCATCGTTACTTGTAATAAAGGAAAAGTTAAAATTGGCTCTCTTCAGCCAAAATCAAAAAAGAAAATGAGTGCAAAAGCTTATTTAATAGGGCAAAGGCTTAAAGTTGGAGATTCTTTACTTTGACGAGTTGCCCTCAACGCAACTTTATTTAATAGAGGCTATTAAAAAGAAAAAGTTGAGTAAAAATGTAGCAGTTATTGCAAAAAGACAAAGTAACGGCATTGGGAGCAGAGGCAACAGATGGGAGGCAAAAGAGGGGGATTTGCTCTTTTCTTTTGCTATTGAAAAAGAAAAATTACCCAATGATTTGGCAGTAAGTTCAGCCTCTATCTATTTTGCCTATCTTTTAAAAGAGCTTATAAGCAAAGATGATAAAGAAGTTTTTTTAAAATGGCCAAACGATTTTTATAAAATTGATAAAAAATGTGGAGGAGTTGTGACAAATTTTTTTCAAAATACTTTTGTGGTTGGAATTGGTGTTAATTTAGTTCCAAGAGATGAAAATTATGGTTATGTAAAGTTAAAAAATAGCGTAAATAGCCTCTTAGAATCATATTTTTTACTATTAGAAAAGGCGCCTAAATGGCAGGAGATTTTTAGTAAATTTAGGTTAGAATTTAAAAGAAGTTTTGAGTTTTTCGTTCATGTTAAAGGCAAAAAAACTTCTTTAAAAAATGCTACTTTATTAAATGATGGTTCCATAATGATAGATAACGAAAGGATTTATAGTTTACGATGAGTGAAGTAATTAGTATTGCAAATCAAAAAGGTGGAGTGGGTAAAACGACGACTGCAGTTAACTTAGCGGCATCTTTAGCCAATAATGGGAAAAAGGTGCTCTTAGTTGACTTAGATCCGCAAGCTAATGCTACTACCAATTTAGGATATAGTAGAAATAGCTTTGAATTTAACATCTATCATGTATTAACTGGAGTAAAAGAAGTTGAAGAGGTAATTTTAAAAACAGAATTTAAAAATTTAGATTTGGTACCATCAAATTTAAGCGTTATTGGGATTGAAAAAGAGTTTTACGATAAGAAAAATAAAAAAAGAGAAGTAATTTTACGCGAAAAACTTGCAAAAATTAAGAATAATTACGATTTTATTATTATTGATTCACCTCCAGCTCTTGGACCAATCACGATTAATGCTTTAAGTGCTTCTGATTCAGTTATTATTCCAATTCAGTGTGAGTTCTTTGCACTTGAGGGTTTAGCACAACTTTTAAATACCATTACCTTAATTAAAAAATCGATTAATCCAAAATTAAAAGTCAAAGGCTTTTTGCCAACAATGTATTCGTCGCAAAATAATTTATCAAAGCAAGTTTTAGCCGATATTGAGTATCACTTTAAAGATAAGCTTTTTAAATTGCAAAAAGAGTATATTGTAATTCCAAGAAATGTAAAAGTTGCTGAGAGTCCAAGTTTTGGAAAACCAGTAGTTACGTATGCGGCAAATTCTAAAGGTTCACTTGCATATAAAGCTTTAGCTGCAGCAGTATTAAAGAGTAAGTAAAATGGCAAGAAAAAGTGCATTAGGAAAAGGCTTAGGAGATATTTTAAGTGAAATTGGCCAAAATTACGAGTCGCAATTTAAAGAAGTCATTAACG
The DNA here is from genome assembly GCA_027036015.1 of Campylobacteraceae bacterium. Lineage (GTDB taxonomy): Bacteria > Campylobacterota > Campylobacteria > Campylobacterales > Sulfurovaceae > JAADEQ01. Next base: position 14,204 of record JALVTH010000036.1, on the reverse strand, counting down.
ATGAAAAGAGCGAGGCTATTAGTGAAATTGAGATTGATTTAATCGATCCAAATCCTTATCAGCCGCGCAAATATTTTGATGAAGAAAAGCTGCAAGAGCTTGCAAACTCTATTAAACAGCATGGCTTATTGCAACCAATCGTTGTTATTGAGCATAACGATCGCTATATTTTAATTGCTGGTGAGCGAAGACTTAGAGCTTCAAAACTTGCAAATCTACCTACAATTAAAGCTATTATTGCACAAGTTGAACTTGATGAACTTCGCTTAAGAGAACTTGCTCTTATTGAAAACATTCAAAGAGAAAATTTAAATCCAATTGAATTGGCACTCTCTTATAAAGAACTTTTAGAAGTGCATAACATTACGCATGAAGAGTTGGCTCAAATTGTTAATAAGAGCCGTTCACAAATTACTAATACTTTACGGCTTTTGCACTTAAGCGATTATGCAAAAGATGCACTATTGCAAAATAAAATTACACAAGGGCATGCAAAAATTTTAGTAAATCTCTCACAAAATGAGCAAAAAGTAGTCGTAGATTCTATTATAGGACAAAAATTAAGCGTAAGAGAAACCGAAGAGTTATTAAAAAAACACAAAAATAGTAACAAAGAGATAAAAAGTGTTACTAAAGGGGATAAAAAATTTAAAATTTCAAAAGAATATATCAATGAAATTACGCAAAATCTTCCTTTTAAAGTAAAAGTAAAAGGGCAAAGTGTAGAGATTTTACTCTCATCTGAGAAAGAATTACTCAAATTTATCGACTTCATAAAAAAATCCTAAAAATTAACCACCATTTAAAAAGCAAAATGGTAGAATTTTGCATATTTTAATAGGAGGGCGAATGCTAGAACTGATACCTTCGTTGATGTTAGTGGTTTTGCTTGTCTTTTTAGGCTTGCTTGTTTACTTAAATAAATCGCTCTATGAGCCAATGGTAAACTTTATGGATCAACGTGATAGAACTATTAGAAAAGATTTAGAAGAAGCAACTTCTTTAGAAGATGGAGCGAGCGATTTAGAAAAAGAAGCAGCCAAGCTTATTAACAAAGCAAAACAAGAAGCAATTGCGATTCGTCAAGCTGCACTTGATGAAGCAAATGCAAAGGCAAATATGGTACTTCAAGAAAAAGAGGCTGAGCTTGAGAAAGCTTACGAAGAGTTCAAAAAACGCTTAGAGAAAGAGAGTCAAGAGGTAAAAGCGGCACTATTATCTCAAATGCCGTTGCTCAAAGAGTCTCTTAAAGCTAAGTTTTCTCAGCTATAAAGGATTAATATGAAAAAGATAATGGTAGCGACACTTTTTATTGTAGTTCCTGCAATTTTAGCTGCACATGAGAGTGCATTAGCTGAACAATATTTTAAAATTACTGGCAGACACAACGACTTTGTTCCAAGACTTTTTAACTTTGCACTTTTAGTTGGGCTTTTGTATTATCTTCTTGCAAATCCAATTAAAGAGTTTTTAGAAAAAAGAACTAAATCAATTGCAGACGAATTGCAAGAGATAGAGCATAAAAAAGAAGCTGCAAAAAAAGCAAAAGAAGAAGCAGAAGCAAAACTTGCAAGTGCGCAAGAAAAAGCAAAAGAAATCGTAAAAGATGCAAAAAAAGAAGCGATTCTTTTAAAAGAGAAAATCGAAAAAATGACTGAGGATGAATTGGTAGCAATGCAAAAAACTTTTGAGCAAAAGTGTGAGATAGAAGAGAGAAAAACAATTAGAGAAGTTACTCTAAAAACTTTAAACGAGAACATTGCACTTGAAGATATTCCACTTGATGCTCAAAAGATTCTTAACATCGTAACAAAAGAGGTGGCATAATGGATTCGGCAGTAGCAAGAATGTATGCAAAAGCACTTTTAAAGCTTGAAGGCGTATCGATTGAAGATACGCTCCAAGTTTTAAGAGCATTGAGTGATGCAATTGTAAATGACAAAAAAATTCAAGATTTCTTAACTTCTCCTCTTATTAAAAAAGGAGAAAAATTTCAAGTTTTAATTACTCCTGTAGCAGATAAGTTAGATAAAAAAGTAGTCAATCTTTTAACTTTAATGTCTCAAAAAGATCGACTGATTTTTATTCCTGAAATGACTCAAATTTTAGAAAAAGAGATGCGCTTACAAAGCAACTCTTTTGAAGGAGTGGTTGAGAGTAAAGAAGAAATAAGTAAAGAGTTACTTGAGAAATTAGAGAAAAAATTATCGAACTATGCAAATGCAACGATTCATTTAAATCCTATTCAAAGTGAAATTGATGGGGTTAGGGTAGAGGTGAGCGATTTAGGCTTGGAATTAAGTTTTTCCAAAGCTATGGTAAAAGAGGCTCTATTAAAACACATTCAAAAAGCACTTTAAAACGAAGAAAGGAGATTTTGTGGCTACAAAATTACAAGCAGATGAGATTAGCTCTTTAATTAAAGAGAGAATTGAAAATTTTGAGATAGAAGTTGATGTAAACGAAGTTGGTAAAGTAGTATCAATTGGAGATGGCGTTGCAAAAGCATATGGACTTAATAACGCCATGGCAGGTGAAATGGTTGAGTTTGACAATGGCGTTAAAGGAATGATTTTAAACCTTGAAGAAGGCAGCGTTGGTATTGTTGTTCTTGGTAAATATGAATCTATTCGTGAAGGAATGAGCGTTAAACGCCTTGGTCAACTTTTAAAAGTGCCAGTTGGCGATGCACTTGTTGGAAGAATTGTAAATCCTCTTGGGGAACCAATTGATGGTAAAGGTCCTGTCGAAGCAAGTGAATTTAGATTTGTAGAAGAAAAAGCACCAGGTATTATGGCAAGAAAATCGGTTCACGAACCACTTGAAACTGGTATTAAAGCAATTGATGCGTTAGTTCCAGTTGGTCGTGGACAAAGAGAGCTTATTATTGGTGATAGACAAACTGGTAAAACAACTTTAGCAATCGATACGATTATTAACCAAAAAGGTAAAGATGTAATTTGTATTTACGTTGCAATTGGACAAAAACAATCAAGTGTGGCTAATTTAGTACAAAGATTGCAAGAAGCTGGTGCAATGGAGTATACTATTATTGTAAATGCAGGTGCGGCTGATCCTGCGGCAATGCAATTTTTAGCTCCATATGCCGGTGTTACATTGGCTGAATTTTTCAGAGACAATGGTCGCCATGCAGTAATTTTTTATGACGATTTAAGTAAGCATGCAGTTGCATATCGTGAAATGTCATTGATTTTAAGAAGACCACCAGGACGCGAAGCTTATCCAGGGGATGTATTTTATCTTCATAGTAGATTGCTTGAGAGAGCAGCAAAATTAAATGATAAGTTAGGGGCTGGTTCAATTACTGCATTTCCTATTATTGAAACACAAGCCGGAGATGTTTCAGCTTATATTCCAACAAATGTTATTTCAATTACTGATGGGCAAATTTTCCTTGAAACTGACCTTTTTAATGCAGGTATCCGCCCAGCAATTAACGTTGGTTTATCTGTATCTCGCGTTGGAGGGGCAGCACAAATTAAAGCAACAAAACAAGTATCTGGTACACTTCGACTTGATTTGGCAGCATATAGAGAACTTCAGGCATTTGCTCAATTTGCAAGTGATTTAGATGAAGTAACAAGAAAACAGCTTGAGCGTGGTCAAAGAATGGTTGAACTTCTTAAACAACCACCATATTCACCAATTCCTATTGAAAAGCAAGTTGTAGCGCTTTATGCTGGAACAAGAGGATATTTAGACGATATTCCAGTAAGTGCAGTAACAAAGTTTGAAAAAGAATTGTATCTTTTTATTGATTCTAAGTATCCACAAATTTTAGAGCAAATTAGAGAAAAGAAACAATTAGATGACGAAATTGAAGCAGAGCTTAAAAAAGCACTTGAGGATTTCAAATCTCAATTTACAGCTTAAAAGGCTAAATTATGGCAAGCTTAAAAGATATTAAAAGAAAAATAAAAAGCGTCAAAAGCACACAAAAAACAACGCGTGCTATGAAGCTCGTTTCATCAGCAAAATTGAGAAGAGCTGAACTTTTGGCGAAGCAATCTCGTGCATATGCACAAAAAATTACAGAGATGATTCAAGAAATTTCGATAAATTTAGCAAAAGCAAATGAAAACTTGGATCATCCATTTTTTAAAGTAGTGAAAGAGCCAAATGTTGTTGATTTAATCGTAGTTACTGCTGATAAAGGGCTTTGTGGCGCTTTTAACTCTCGAACGATTAAAGTTGCCAATGGCATCATGCAAGAATATGAAAATAAAGGTGCTAAAGTTCGCTTAAGAGTTATTGGAAAAAAAGGAATTGCGTATTATAAATTTAAGCAAAAAGAACTTTTAGACGAAATTGAAAATTTAAGCTCTGCACCAACATATGAAGCAGCAGCAGCATTTATAAAAAATGTAGTAAATGACTATTTAGATGGAAAAACGCAAAAAGTGATTATGGTTCACAATGGTTATGTAAATATGATTACGCAAGAAGTAAGAGTGAATCATATTTTACCGTTAGATCCAAATGAGTTTCAAGCAAAAGCTGTATCAACTTCAGAGCTTGAAATGGAGCCTGATGATGATACACTTTTAGAAGCACTAATTAATAGATATTTAGAATATATTAGTTACTATACACTTATTGATTCTCTTGCAGCTGAACATGGTGCAAGAATGCAAGCAATGGATACAGCAACAAATAATGCTAAAGAAATGGTAAAAACCTTAACGGTGGCTTATAATAAAGCTCGTCAAGAATCTATTACAACTGAGCTCATTGAAATTATCAGTGGCGTTGAAGCAATGAAATAAGAAAGAAAGAGGAGTAAGTAGATGGTAGGAAAAATTATTCAAGTAATGGGTCCGGTAGTTGATGTTGAGTTTGAAGACTACCTTCCAGAAATTAACGAAGCACTTGAGACGACTTTAAAAGTTGAAGGCCAAGAGAAAAGACTTGTTTTAGAAGTTGCAATCCAACTTGGTGACAATCGCGTAAGAACGATTGCAATGGATATGACTGAAGGGCTTGTTAGAGGTCAAGAGGTAAAAGCAACTGGTGCTCCAATTAAAGTTCCAGTTGGAGATGAGGTTCTTGGAAGAATTTTTAACGTAGTTGGTGAAACAATTGATGATGGTGAGCCACTTGAAGCAAAAACGTATTGGTCAATTCATAGATCAGCTCCACCACTTGATGAACAAAGCACAAAAGCAGAAATTTTTGAAACTGGTATTAAAGTAGTTGACCTTCTTGCTCCATATGCAAAGGGGGGTAAAGTAGGACTATTTGGTGGTGCAGGTGTTGGAAAAACCGTTATTATTATGGAGCTTATTAACAATGTTGCAATGAAACATAATGGTTATTCGGTATTTGCAGGAGTTGGTGAAAGAACAAGAGAGGGTAACGACCTTTATAATGAGATGAAAGAATCTAACGTTTTAGATAAAGTTGCTCTTTGCTATGGGCAAATGAATGAACCACCAGGAGCAAGAAACAGAATTGCTTTAACTGGTCTTACAATGGCAGAATATTTTAGAGATGAGATGGGGCTTGATGTATTGATGTTTATTGATAACATCTTTAGATTTGCACAATCTGGTGCTGAGATGTCTGCACTTCTTGGAAGAATTCCATCAGCTGTTGGTTATCAGCCAACACTTGCGAGTGAAATGGGAAGATTGCAAGAAAGAATTACATCAACCAAAAAAGGTTCAATTACTTCAGTTCAAGCTGTTTATGTGCCAGCAGACGACTTAACAGACCCAGCTCCAGCATCTGTTTTTGCACACCTCGATGCAACAACAGTACTTAACCGTGCAATTGCAGAAAAAGGTATTTATCCAGCAGTTGATCCACTTGATTCAACTTCAAGAATGCTTGATCCACAAATTGTTGGAGAAGAGCATTACCAAGTTGCAAGAGGCGTTCAAGCAATTTTACAAAAATATAAAGATTTACAAGATATTATTGCAATTTTAGGTATGGATGAATTAAGCGAAGAGGATAAATTAACGGTTGAAAGAGCAAGAAAAGTTGAAAAATTCTTATCTCAACCATTCCACGTTGCAGAAGTTTTCACAGGAACACCAGGAGTATATGTAACCCTTGAAGATACAATTAGAAGCTTTAAAGGATTACTTGAAGGTAAATATGATCATTTACCAGAAGCAGCATTCTATATGGTTGGAAGCATAGATGAGGCAATTGAAAAAGCCGAAAAATTAAAAGCTAAGGCTTCGTAAAGCCAAAAGGAAGTGTAATGAGCACAATCAAGCTTGAAATCGTAACGCCGCAAGGCGTTATTTACGATGGCGATGTAAAAATTGCTACGCTTTGTGGAAAAGAGGGCGAATTTGGAGTTTTGCCTCAGCATGCATCTTTGGTTAGTTTGCTTGATGCGGGAGTAATTTCAGCAACAACAGCTAACAATAAAGAGCTTGTTGTAGCAATTAATGGTGGTTATGCAAAAGTAGATGAAAATAAAATTACTTGTGTGGTAGATGGCGCGGTTGTTGTAAAAGATGAAGAAGGTGTTCTTAGTCAAAACATTGAAGAGGCAAAAAAACTTTTAAAAAGTGCACAAACGAGTGATGCAGCAATTGCAACTGCTGTTAGTAAAGTAGAATCAATTAAGCGTTAGGTTAAAAAATGGGAGATTATTTAGCCCATGCAAGCGCAATAACATATATTGTTATTGCTGCTTTATCATTTTATTTTATTGCAACTTTTTACATCTTTTTATATAGATATAGACTTATTAATTATCGAATAAAAATTGAGCATGACACCCTTAATCGTCTCTATAACAATCCAAATGAAGATATTGCAATTACGTCAGTTTTTTATAATTTTTTACACCGATTAAAAGATGTAAATAGACAAAAGCTTTTAGATGCGGCTATTAATGATACTCTAAGAGCATCTACCAAAGGTTTAACGCAACTTGCCATTATGGCATCAACTGCTCCATTTATTGGACTATTTGGAACTGTAGTTGGTATTTTAGAAGCATTTGGCAGACTTGGAAATGTAAAAAGTGCAACACTTAATGTAGTAGCTCCCGCAATTTCTGAAGCGTTAGTGGCAACGGCTTTTGGAATTTTTGTAGCAATTTTTGCTTATATGTTTCATCTTTTATTGAAACGGAAGGTGTATGAATTAAATTCAATTTTAAATTCAATAGCAAATTTGCTTCTTAGCAGGGAAAAATAATGTATAATTGGGATGAAAATCCAGATTTAAATATCACTCCATTTGTAGATATTATGCTTGTTTTAATGTCTATTTTAATGGTAACGGCCCCCACCGTTACATATCAAGAAAAAATTAATTTGCCCGAGGGAACAAAAAGCGTTAAAGTTTCAAAAGAATCTCCAATTACCATTCGAATGGATAGAAATAAAAATATCTATTTAGGAAAGGATCGCTTTACTTTAGCGAATTTTAGAGACTCTTTTATGTTAAAATCAAAAAATTATAATTTAAATCAAACCGTCTTTATTAGAGCCGATAAAAACTTACAATATAAAGATGTAATGTTTCTTTTAAAAAGTGTAAAAGATGTTGGATTTTCTAAAGTCTCTTTAATTACACAGTAGCAATGAGCAAGTTAAAATTAGAATCAATCATTATTGCAGCTTCTATTTATCTTATTATTGTTTTATCCATAATTTTTGCTCTTGTATATACTCCAAGTTATCCAAAAGCAAAAGTTTATGTTGAAAAAAATGAAAAAGCAATAGAAGTCTCTCTTGGTTCTCCTATATCAAAAGCAAAAGTTGAGCACAAAAGCAAAAAGAAAAAGGTTAAAAAACAAAAGTCTAAAAAAATTCCTAAAAAGGTGCGAAACGTTAAAAAATCAACAAAAAAACCACAAAAAAAGATTAAAATAGCTAAGAAAAAAGCTCCTTCAAAGGTGCATAAAAAAATAGATACGGCAAAGCTTTTTCACTCTTTATCAAAAAGTTTAACAAATACTAAAGAAGAAAAAAATACAAAAAAAGTAGGTAATGGTGGAAAATCGCTAAGGAAAGCCAATAAAGCTCAAGGCGTAGTGAATAAATATTTAGCCAACGTGCAAAGAATATTACAGGGTTGGCCAGCTCAAAGTAATTTTGCTGGAGAAAAGGTTCGCGTGAAATTAACAATTTATCCAAGTGGACTTTTTGATTACAAAATTTTATACCGCTCCCTTAATCCAGAATTTAACGAATCTTTAAAACACTATTTAGAGCAACTAAAAAGAGTTGGGTTTGGACCACATTCAAATCCACGACCTTTAGAAATTATTGTTGAGTTTATAGCAAAATAATACTATTTAATATAATTTTTATAAGCAACTTGCTACAATCTAAAAAAAAGAAAAGGTTAAAAAATGAAATATGTTTTACTTTTTTTTCTTGCCTTTATTTCACTATTTGCTCAAAATGTTGATGCTGTATTAAAAATTGAAAAAAACGTTGATCAAAGAACAAAAGTAACTATCATTAGCGCAAGTAGTATGAATGCTGCTTTTAGAAAAAAAGCAAATGAACTTTTTAAAGCCGATTTTAGATTGAGTGGTCATTTTTTAACTGATAAAAATAGCTCAATTAAACCTTTTAACTCATCTGTTATTACATTGCCAAATAGTAAATTTATATTACTTTATCGACTTCAAAGAACTCCAACAAATGGAGCTTCTTTAGATATTAAATTCTTTAAGGATAAGCGCTTAATTTTAAATAAAAACTATACTGTAAGTAAAGTTGAAAAAGCTCCATTTTTGATTCATAAAGCAGTGAGCGAAATTAACGACATTTTACACTATCCTTCCATTGATTGGATGAATAAATTTGTTGTATTAGCGCGTTATATTGGTAGAAAACAAACTGAAATAATGCTTGCAGATTATACTTTTACGTATCAAAAGGTTATCATTAAAGGAGGACTCAATCTCTTTCCAAAATGGGCTTCAAGCAGGCAAAGAGAGCTTTATTACAGTAACTATGATAATGACGATAATTTAAGACTTTTTAAACTTAATATATATACAGGGCAAAGAAAATTAATTACCACTTCTAAAGGAATGCTTGCATGTTCAGATGTTAGTAAAGATGGAGGTAAACTACTTTTAACAATGGCTCCAAACGGTCAGCCAGATATCTATTTGTTTAGTGGAGGAAGTGCAAAACGATTAACCACTTTCAGTGGCATTGATGTTGCTGGGAAATTTGTTGATGGAGAGCAAAATTTTGTTTTTGTCTCCAATAGAATGGGTTATCCAAATATTTTTAAAAAATCAATAACTGGCTCTGGAGCAGTTGAACAAATCGTTTTTCATGGAAGAAATAACGGCTCATGTGATGCTTACGAAAATGAAATTGTTTATTCAAGCAAAGAGTCACCCAAAGAGTATAATTTATATTTAACTACTTCAAATGGTTCACAAACAAGACCATTAACAAGTGGGGGAATTAATCAATTTCCAAGATTTAGTAGTGATGGAAAAGTTTTAATGTATATTAAGCGTTTACCTGGGAAAAATTCAATTGGATTTATTAATATTAGTGCCAATATCAGCGAAGTTTTTCCGCTAAATATGGATAGAATTCAAGCAATTGATTGGTAGGGGGCAAAAATGAAAAAAATATTTTTTCTTCATTTATTTACAATTTTTCTTTTAGCTGAGCCATCAGTTTATAGTGATAGCGATTTTGTAGATACAGATTCTTTAGTGAAAAAAAATACTCAGCAGATTTTACTTTTAAAACAGCGTATTAATCAATTGCAAGAGCAAATTGAAGGACTTAAAACTATTATTAATGGACAAAATGACGAAATTGCTACACTTCGTCAAAAACTACATTCTATAAATTACGAAAAAATTATTAATCAACTCTCTGAGCGAGTAGCTGCTCTTGAGAGTAAAAAAGCTCAAACTTCAATAGTTTCAACTATGCCTAAAAATACGATGCAAAACTCTCAAGAAAAAACGCCTTTAGCTTCAAACAAAAAAGAAATAGAAAAAATTAAAGCAAAAAAAGAGAATCAGCCAAAAACTTCACTTGCTAAAATTCCAAGTGCAAAACTTTATAAAGAGGCAGTACTTGACTTTACCAAAGCAAAATTAAGCAGTGCTAAAAGTAAATTTTTAGAGCTTGAAAAAAGGGGTTATAAAAAGGCTGCTGTAAAATTTTATTTGGGTGAAATTGCTTATAAGCAAAAAAAATATAAAAAAGCCATTAGTTACTATCAAGAAAGTGTAACGATTAACGAAGATGCAGCTTACATGGATAAATTACTTTTGCACACTGCTTTTGCTTTAAAAAGACTTGGAAGAGTAGATGAAGCTAATAATTTTTTTGAAGCAGTCGTAGAAGAGTATGGAAATAGTGCAAGTGCTAAAATTGCCAAAAAATATTTAAAATAGGAGTAAAGTTTTTTTAAGCGTAAAAAGATAAAATCAGATTTTATTATATTCAACAAAAAGGAAAAACTATGACAGTTAAAGCTGAAAATAGCGTAGTTGGAATTGAATATGAATTAACTGAAGCTGGAAAGCAAGAGGTTATTGATTCTAACAAAGGGCATATGCCACTTGAGTTTATTACAGGTAAGGGGCATATTATTCCAGGGCTTGAAAAAGCACTTGTGGGTATGCAAGAAGGCGAAGAGGCTTCTATTTTAGTCAAAGCAGAAGAAGCGTATGGAAAAAGAGATGAAAATGCTTTGCAAAAGTTACCAAAAGAGCAATTTGAAGGAATTGAGTTAGAAAAAGGAATGCAACTTTATGGTCAAGGACAAAATGGAGAAACGATTCAAGTGACCGTTGTAGATTTTGACGATGAAGGTGTAACAGTTGATTTTAACCATCCTTTAGCTGGGAAAGATTTGATGTTTAATGTAAAAGTAGTAAGTGTCCGAGATGCTACACCAACTGAGGCTCAAACTGGTCAAGTTGAAAGAACTGGTGGCTGTGGTGATGGAAGCTGCGGTTGTGGACATTAAACTATAAAAAAACTTTTTCTAAAAGTTTGCGCTTTTAGCGCAAGCTCACTTTTTATAAAGCACCAAAAGTCCTGCTAGTACAATAGAAATCATTCCAAAAATTGTATAAATATCTGGAAATTTATCTCCAAGTAAAACGCCACTAATGGTTGCAAAAAGAATTTGCGTATAGGTAATTGCTCCAACAATTCCAGCTTTTGTGATTGAATAGGCTTTTGTCATTAAGAGTTGAGAAATTGTAGCACTAATACCTATTATTATAATAAAAATCCATTCATTAAACTTTGGCATAATAAAAGGAGCGAAAATAAATTGAAGCTCTCTTTTAATTTCAATAAAACTTCCAAGAAACATTAAAAGCAAAGGTCCAATCGTTCCAACACTCATGAATGAGAGTGCTATAGTTCTTGTATCGTAATATTTTCGAAGTTCTCTAATTGAAGTATAAGCAAGAGCTGCGCCAATTCCTGAAAAAATTCCCAGTATATCATAAATAGAGAGTGAAAAAGAAGTGGGTTTTGCAATAAGAACAATGCCCAAAAAGCCAAAAAACAAAGCTAAAATAGCACTTTTTGGTAAAGATTCTTTTAAAAAAAGCCAAGCAAAAAAGGCTAAAAATAAAGGTGAAGTTTTATTATAAGTTACTGCAACACCAAGAGGGATGTGTGCCATATTGTAAAAGTAAGCTAAAAGTGCTAAAAAGCCCATAAGTCCTCGAAAAAAAAGAAGAAGCGGCTTACCTCCAATATTGTTACTTGGATTTTTCCAAAGAGCAAAAAGAATAATAGCTACTCCAAAAACATTTCGAAAAAAGGTTATTTCTAAAGCTGGAATATCTTTTGAAACAATTTTTACACAAGCACCCATTATTGCAAAACAAATGCTTGCTAAAAGCATCAATAATACGCCTTTATCAATTTTGTTTAACATTCATTTCCTTTGTCAAATTTAGGCGCAATTGTAACAAAATTAGATATAATTATACTAAAAAGAGGAAATGCCTATGGATTTAGAAAAGTTAGATAAAGAGTTTGTTCTTCATTCTTATGCAAGAAATTATACTAATTTTGTTCGTGGTGAGGGTGCACGCGTTTTTGATGAAAATAATAAAGAGTATATTGATTTTGGAAGTGGAATAGGAGTAAATAGTGTTGGATATGGAAATGAAAAGTTAGCTGAGGCAATTTGTGATCAGGCAAAAAAGATTATCCATATCTCGAATCTTTGGGTAATTGAGCCACAAGTTAAACTTGCAAAAGAGTTAGTGCAAAAAAGCGGCTTTGATATGCGCGTTTTTTTTGCAAATTCTGGAGCAGAAGCTAATGAAGGTGCTGTTAAGATTGCCAGAAAATATGGACAAGAAAATTTTGAGACCTGACTTTCTCACTTTTCCCAAAAATAAAAAATTCGTAATAATATAATCCCAATAAAAGGACATAAAAAAGTTGATATATAAAAAAATGTGTGTCCCATAGAGTATTATGGTATGATTTTGTATGGGTTTGCATATAAGAGAGAAGAAGAATAAAAGCGGTAGTATTAGTATACAAATAGTTGATAGGAAAAATAGAGGCTATAAAGTAATTGAGACAATAGGATGTGCAAAAAGTAAAAAAGAGAAAGAGCTATTATTAAGTATAGCAAATAAGAGAGTTAAACAGTTAAATAAAAAGTTATATCCTACACTTTTTGATATAGATGAAACAGATAATAGTGATAATTTAGAATTTATTAACCTTTCTAATAAAGATCTTATTCCAATAGGAGATGAACTTATCTTTGGAAGAGTATTTAAAGAGTTAGGATGTAATAGTATTAATTTAGATAGTAAAAAAAGTAAATTTTTTAAATCACTTGTAATATCAAGAATATTATATCCAGGAAGCAAATTATACCTTATAGATTACCTTGAATATTTTAAAAAAGAGAGTATTGATAAAAATCAAATCTACCGCTTTTTAGATAATATCTATCAAGAAGATATTAAAAATGAAATAGAAAAATGTATATTTAACCATACTCTAAAACTAATGGGTAATACTCTAACAGTAACCTTCTATGATGTAACAACACTATATTTCGAGAGTGAAAGCGAAGATGATTTAAGAAGAGTAGGATTTTCCAAAGAGGGAAAGATAAATAGACCTCAGATTCTTTTAGGACTCTTTACTACATTAGAGGGTTATCCTTTATCTTATGAAGTATATGAAGGCAATAAGTATGAAGGTCATACTCTTATAGATATATTAGAGAAGTTTCAGCATAAATTTAACCTCTCTTGCAAACCTATTGTTGTAGCTGATAAGGGAATGCTTAACAGTGCCAATATAGCTTATCTTGAAAATAACGGTTATAAGTATATATTAGCTTATAAAATTAAAGCAGTCGATGAAGCACTAAAAGCTAAAATTGCAGATTTAACCTTTATAACAGACGGTGCAATAAAAACATTAGATATAGAAAAAGAGATAAGCTATAAAGAAAAAGTCGATAACAACAAAGAGATAACTAAAAAATTAAACATAAAACAAAAACTGATTCTTACCTACTCATCTAAAAGAGCTAAAAAAGATAAGAAAACAAGAGAAAGAGCAATAGAAAAGATAGAAGCAACACTTACAAAGAAAAATATCACAAAATCAGATTTAAAGCTCTCTTACTATGCTAAATACCTTGATATTGATGAGAAATGCACTGTTAAATATAAGCTAAATCCAAACAAAGTAGAACTGGATGAAAAACTAGACGGTATTAAAGGGTTTGCTACTAATGATTTTACACTTAATGCTAATGATGTTATAGCACACTATCAAAACCAGTATGCAGTTGAGAGAGCTTTTAGAATATCTAAAACAGATTTAAGAATAAGACCTATATATCACAGATTAGAAAATAGAATTAAAGCTCATATTCTTATTAGCTTTGTATCTTATGCTATCTATAAAGAGTTTGAGAGAAAACTAAAAAAGAGTAAAACCAAATTTGACTTCTCTGAAAAACTTTTAAGAGACATTATTAAACATATGTATGCCATTAATATAAATGGTGAGTTACTTTATCTAAAATTTGATGATATTCAACAGATGGTATTTGAAGCTATAAAAAATTAAGATTTTTTTAAGCTCCCATGAATTTGTGTGTCCATTTGAGAAACTCAGGAATTGAAGTATAAGCAAGAGCTGCGCCAATTCCTGAAAAAATTCCCAGTATATCATAAATAGAGAGTGAAAAAGAAGTGGGTT
>JALVTH010000035.1 GCA_027036015.1 Campylobacteraceae bacterium | reverse complement strand
CTTCTCTTATTTTGCCTTCAATTAAAATTCTTTTTCCTTTTGTAAGATACTGAATTAATTTTTCGGCATTCCATAATGTGCATTTCCAAAATACCGTATCCTGTCTGTCTTTATTTTTAGTATTAACCGCAATATCAAACACGGCAAAAGATTTGCCGCTTTGAGTGTATTTAAGCTCGGCGTCTTTTGTGAGATTTCCTACACAGATATATTTTTGATACATCTTAAGCCTTTTCGGCTTGAAGTGTTAGCTCTTCATTCTCATTTGCAACTAATAAAGAATTCACATCTTCTTTTTTATTATTTTCTTCTTCTACAATCGCAGTTAAAAACTCTTCACTATAAACTTCATCTTCTTTTGATTTTGCTTCAAGCATTTCATCAGCAACTGGAAGTCTTGTGATTACATATTTTAGAGCTTTTGCTTTATACATCTCTTCTGCCCATTCAGCCCATACGCCTGACAATTCATTTTTACTTTTTTGATTTGGACTTTTAAGTCTTAATTTTTCAAGTTTTTTAAACGGCACAAATTCGCTAAAAGCCATTTTTTTACTATCCATAGCAAACACTAAAACGCCTTTTAAATGTTTAAATACCCATTTGCTGTCTTCTTCATTTCTTTCTTCTTCGTTTGGTTTAAAATTTATATCATCAAAAAGACCGTTAAATTTAATCTCAAACTCATCAACATCATAAACAGGCACAGCTCTAAAAATCCAGCCATTCCTATATCCAAGATTAATCCACCCTTTATAACCTATTTGAAGAGTTGCATTTTTCCCATAAGGTACAACATAAGCAAGTCCAAGTTTGGGATTTGGATTTAGACCTAGTTCTACAATTTCAACTCCACATTTTACTACACTCTCAGGAGAACAGCTCCATAAATTTTTATTCATTGCAATAGATAAAATCGCACTTGCATATTTACTTGCTTTATCTTTACTGCCTGCAAGAGTTACAATTTTTTTCATTTGGTCTTCAATTAAATTTCTTACTTGTTGCTCTCTTTGTTTAATTAAATTACTCATTTTATCTCCTTTATGCCCAATTTGGTAAATCTATTTCTTCAACTATTTCAGCTTTTCCTGTTTCTAAGAACTTCACATAATTTTGAATTAAATTTTCAACTTCCATTTCCGCTCTATTAATTGCATCTTCACTAATTCTAAAAAGCCTAACCATAAATGGCTCTTTTTTCTCTACTGCAATAAAAATAAATTGATTAGCTCTTTTGCCTAAAAGTTTTAAAGTCTTTAAATACCAGTAAGCCTGATAGTGATAACGATAATCAAAAATTGCTTTTTGAAAATCATAAGGTTTAGTGCTTTGAGTAGTTTTTATATCAATCACAACTCCAAGTGCTTCAATGTAACAATCAGGTCTGCATTTCCTTATAAGTCCATATTCATCTTTTGCAAAAAAGCTCTCTTCACATTTGCCTTTTTTGATTAAGTTTCCTGCTATTGCTAAAATGTTTTTAGACATCTTTTCTGCTTTCTCCCAGTCAGCAGGAGAAATTATCGTTTTCCCTTGGTTTTCTTCTTCAAACTTTGCTTTTTCTTCTTTTCCAGTTTTTGTGCGTAAATTAAACTCAGGTAATTTCACAAACTCTTTGTCTAAATCCTCAGGTTCAAGCACCATTTTATGGACCAAACTTCCAAAATCAAATACATCGCTTTCAAACTTAAAAAGCTCTTTTTTATGTAAATGAAGAGGAGAGATTTCAAGAAGCTTTAAATCGCTTGAACTAATCCCATCTGCACTATGATATTCTTTATTTGTCATTCCTTACCCCCAGTTATAAAATCCGCCGCTAGTACGTATATTCCAGCTTCTGCTGCTGTAATTCTCCCGCTCTTTTCTCTCTAATTCTCTTAATTTCTCATCAACTTTAATTTGCTTTTTTTCTT
>JALVTH010000034.1 GCA_027036015.1 Campylobacteraceae bacterium | reverse complement strand
TTAATTATGCTTAAAAACATAAAATGGATAAAGAGTCAGGAATTAACTTTTAACTTTTTTAATTTTATACCAATTTTCCACTCCTATGTTTCATTTTTACGCATTTTAACTCGATTTTATTACTATTACTTTATTAATTACTTTTTACTTCAATGCACAAACCATACTTTTTTGCACCAAAATATTAGATATCTCTTCGGTATCTACTACTAAGTTTTCAATATCAAGTTCATGGCTTAAAATCTCTTTTTCTTTTTCATCACTTACAAAGGTAACAATATTAATATGAAAATCAAACTGATTTAAAATATCGCAAATATAGCGTTTCTTTTTAAAATGAGAAATAGCCACAATAACACTACATGCATTTTTAATTCCAGCTTTTAAAAGGTTTTCTTTTTTTGCAGCATTGGCAAAAATAATTGGCTCTTTCGCTTTGAGTCCTTGTTGCACCAAATTGTAATCATGCTCTAAAATAATATAATTTACCCCTTGCTCTTTTAATTTTTTTACTACCATCTTCCCAAGTGGTCCATAACCAATTACAATAACATGTCCTGAATAGATATGCTCAATTGAGCTTGCTTCTTCTGGCTCTTTACTAAGCATATCTGCAATTGTTTTTAAGTGTTGCAATATAAATGGAGTTAAAATCATCGAAAAAATAACAGCAGCTGCTAAAATTTGGCTCAGTGATTCATCTAAAAGCCCGCGCTCTTTAGAAATTTGAAACACAGCCAATGCAAATTCACCAACTTGCATAAGAACAAATGCTGTTTTTAATGCAGTTCTATGTTGTGATGCAAAACGTATAATTGCATAAATAAAAGAAAACTTAATCAACAAAATAATTGCAAGCGCTAATAAAATATGTCCAAAATATTCAATAATAAAAAATGGTTTTATATGCATTCCAACAGTAATAAAGAAAAATCCAAGCATCAAATCGCGAAAAGGAGCAATATTTGCTTCTATTTCATACTTAAAGTGCGTCTCTGCAATAAGCACACCAGCTAAAAAAGCCCCCAAAGAGTATGAAAAACCGGCACTATGAGCTAAAAATGAGCTAAAAAGCACAATAAAAAGCACGCTTGCACTAAAAAGCTCTTCATTATTTAAATGGCTTACCCAAGTTAAAATTTTTTCAAACAAATAGCGCCCAAGCAGATACATTGCAACGAGCAAAATTACAGCTGATATAGCGATTTTTTGTAACTGAATAACCAAATTAGAATTATCGCTTGAAAAAATTTCAATCATTAACATAATAGGAATAACAGCCAAATCTTGAAAAATCAAAATTCCAAGTGCTTTTCGCCCATATTGTTTATTTATATCTCCTGAACTATTAAGCATTTTAACTACAATCGCTGTAGAAGAAAGAGATAAAGTATATCCAATAATCAAGGCTGTATGAATATCATAGCCCAAAAAATATAAAAGCCAAGCAAATATACTTCCAATTAAAAAAACCTCTAAAGAACCAAATAAAAATACCTCTTTTTTCATCTTTAAAAGATAGCGAAAAGAAAACTCAAGCCCTATGGTAAACATCATAAATACAATACCAAGTTCAGAAACTTCAGATAATAACTCAATATTATCCTTTTGCAAAGAAAAAAGTTGCGAAATAACAACTCCTGCAATTATATAGCCAATAATTGTTGGTATATGAAACTTTGCCAATATAATATTTAACACTAATGCAATAAAAATCGTACTTATAAGTCCAAATAAAACAACATCCATTTTTTCTTAAAACCTTTAAGGATTTTTACTTAGAAGAAGTGGTGATAAAATAGCAAAAATGTGCTAAAAAAGCGCTTAAGCACTAAGACGTGCTGGTCGAATTAGTTTTACAACTTTACTATAGTAACTTTTTGCCAACGCAGATTCACCAATTGTCTCATAAAGTCCTGCTAAATTGTTATAAAGTGAAGCGAGTTTTTCTTTTGCAATTTTTTCGCCACTTTTTTGTAATTTTGGAATAATTTTATTATAGCGTTCAATAAATGGCTCCCATGCAGCCAAATTAAAAAAGCGCGAAACATAATAATCGAGCCATTCAAAATGAACAAGCGGCTCTTTGCTAATTATATTTAAATAATACCACGCTTCTTCTAACGCCTCATCAATAATTGTTGGATTTTGTTTCACACTATTTTGATCTAATGTATACAAAAAACTCTCATAATAACTAAATAAAAAGATTTGATACTCTTTTTTCTCTTCTTTGCTTTGTCTCTTTATCAAAATATGCTTTAACTCATCATCTAAATAAAATTTTTTCTTGCCTATTATTTTGACAAAATCATAAGAAAAGATTGTATGCAACAAATCAGGACCTATTTTGATTTTGTATTGTTTTGCAACTCTATCTAAAAACTCTTTTGTAAAATAGCGCGTATGAGCCAATATGCAAAGCAGTTTATATTCATCTTTGCTTAAAGTATTGATAAAATGAATTACAATCTCTTCTTTTGTAACTGGCAGTTTTGTTGTTTTATGCTCCAAAAAAGCATATTTGGCAAGCGAAAGATAAAAAGGATGCATTCCAGAGCTTACACAAATTGCTTCTATAAGTTGCTCATCTTTTATACCACTTTCTTGTAAATAATAAATGGCTTCTTTTTTGGTAAAGTTTTTAAATTCATAGCTTTTTATTTGGCTTTTCCATACAATATTGCATCCTTCCCAACCAAGTTTTTCTTGAGAAATAATCAAAAAAAGCGCCTCTTTGCCAAACTGAGCAACAAGTTCTTGCAACCAAAAATCGCGCATACAAAGAGTTGTATCTTTTGATAATTTTTCGTGTCCGTCAATTATAAAAACAATATCTTTTTGCTCTTTTTCTTGCTTAAGTTTTCTTAAATCTGCCGCAAAAAAATAAAAAAGCTCTTTTTGAATCTCTTTTGTATCAAGCTCTTGCAGTCTCTCAAGTGCTTTTGCAACATTACTTTGAAAAAGCCCCTTGATAAAATCAACAATCAAATTCCCTTTTTTATCAACCTTCATTAATTGTTTTACTTCGTGAACATAGGGTAACTCTTTTGTAAAAATTAAAGGATTTTTTTTAAAACGTTTTTGCCAAAGCACCGCATAAGCTTTCCAAAGAGCTAAAAAACTAAAATCATATTTTATTTCAAGCTCTTTTGCAAGCTCAAGTAAAGCAATTTTAGGATTATGAAACACCGGATTGTGCAAATTAAGATTTACTACAATATAGTTTTTGTTAAATAGATATTTTGCTTGCAAATAGTCTTGAAAATAGCTTTTGCCCGTTCCGCTTTTGCCATAAAAATTGAGCACTCTATAAGCTGGTTTATTCTCTAAAAGTTCTTTAAAAAGCATTTCAGCTTCATTTCTATGGACAAAAGCATCAGCAATGAGTGCACTCAAATCCCGCTCCTTGGATTAATTAATACCATTATATCAAAAAATATAAAAATTAGCAAGCCATTTTTTTGCAGAATGAAATATTTTTATGACATCTTCTCAAGTTATTTTATAATTTTGCTTATGGAAACGAAAAAAACAAACAAATTATTAAGTGCTACTTTTGATAACACTTTGGCAAAAGTCATTGAGGTAGAAGGCTCAATTTTAAACGGACTACCCTCTTTTAGTATTGTTGGGCTTGCAAGCAGTGATATTCAAGAAGCAAAAGAACGTGCAAAAAGTGCTTTAATAAACAGCAATATCCAGTTACCGCCTAAAAAGATAGTTATTAACCTCTCTCCAAGTGATATCAAAAAAAGTGGTACTCATTTTGATTTGGCAATTGCTTTACTTATTGCGCTTAATGAAACAATTTTACCACAAGAAGATATTTTTATTTTTGGAGAACTTGGGCTTGATGGAAAAGTAAAAAGCTCTTCAATGATTTTTCCAATAATTTTGTCTTTAAAAGAGCAAAACCTTATCTCAAAAGCTCTTGTTCCTAAAGAAGCACTCACTTCTTTGCAATATATTAAAGGAGTAGAATTTTTTGGGGTAGAGAGTTTAAATGAAGCAATAACTATCTTACAAAACCCCAATAAAAAGGGAGTTTACGCAAAAAATGAAATTAATGAAGCTTTTCTTGAAATTGAAGGAACAAAATATTTTTACAAAAAAGAGTATCCTCTCGATTTTAAAGAAGTCAAAGGACAAGCTCACGCTATAAAAGCTGCTCTTATTGCAGCTGCAGGATGGCACAACTTGCTACTTAATGGCTCTCCTGGAAGTGGAAAAAGTATGATTGCAAAGCGTCTTCGCTACATTTTACCACCCCTTTCGCAAAAAGAGATATTAACGATAGCAAAATATCAATATCTTAACAACCAAACTCCAAACTTTAGTGCACTGCGTCCATTTCGATCACCCCATCATAGTGCTACAAATGCAGCAATTTTTGGAGGTGGTTCACATTCAGCTAAAATAGGTGAAGTTGCCTTAGCAAATAAAGGGATTTTGTTTTTTGATGAATTGCCCCATTTTACAAGCAAAACGTTAGAAGCCCTAAGAGAACCTTTGCAAGATAAAATTATAAACATTGCAAGAGTTAATGCCAAAATATCTTATGAAGCTGATTTCATTTTTGTTGGTGCTATGAATCCATGCCCTTGCGGCAATTTGCTCTCTCAAAGTAAAGAGTGCAGATGCACTGAGTTAGAAATTAAACGCTATCAAAACCGCCTATCGGATCCTTTGCTTGATAGAATTGATCTGTTTGTTACTATGAATGAAGCTTCACTTGAAGAAAAAAATGTAACTACTTCACAAAAAATGCATGAAATGGTTTTAAAAGCTTTTATAGCACAAAAAAAGCGGGGGCAAAATAAGCTAAATGGCACTTTAAATGAAGTTGAAATAGAAAAATATTGCCTATTAAACGAAGAAGCCAAAGCAATTTTGTCAAAAGCACAGCAAAATTTTGCCCTCTCTTTTAGAAAAGTAGCTAATATCAAAAAAGTAGCCAGAACAATTGCTGATTTAAACGGAAACACTAAAATTACAAAAGAAGATATTTTAGAAGCTCTTAGTTTTAGAAAACGCTAACTGCACCCTTATAGGGTGCATATGGGGCGACTCGCTTTAAGGAACTTTCAGTAGTAGCTTCTGCTGCATCCCCGCTTGAAGCGGGGAATTTAAGGAGGGGAATCTCAAAACAAGGACAAACAATTTCTTAGCAACTTTTTGCTACTATAAATAAACAAAACAAGGAGAACTCAAGAGGTTATGGACTAACCTCTTACACTTGTAATTATAAAATAATTAAGTTAACTACCAGCTAACCAAAGGTTAATAAAAAATTAATGAAATATCCAAAAGAGACTCTTTTTTGTTTAGAATCGTTACAAGAAAAGCCAATTTGTGGAATTGATGAAGCTGGCAGAGGCCCAATTGCAGGACCTTTGATTATGGCTGGAGTAATCTTACACAAAAAAATTGCAACTTTGAATGATTCAAAACTTCTCTCAGAGAAAAAACGCCAAATTTTATACCAAGAAATCATACAAAATTCAAAATATTTTATTTATGAAGCCAATGCTACTAAAATTGACACTTTAGGGCTTTCAAAGGTGATATCTCAAGCTCTTCAAGCTATTAAAAAATTTTTTGGGAACGATGTAAACTTTATTTTTGATGGAAATAGCGCTTTTGGTGTTTCTAATATTAACACAATTATTAAAGCTGATCAAAAGATTCCAGAAGTAATGGCTGCAAGCATATTAGCAAAAGTTCACCGAGACAAAATTATGAAAGAATTTGCAAAGAAGTATCCAGAATATGGATTTGAAAAACACAAAGGCTATGCCACCAAAGAGCATTTACAAAAAATTGCTACTTTTGGTTACACTCCAATTCATCGAAAAAGTTTTAAGCTAAAAAGCTTGCAAGAGATACCAACACTTCTTTAATGGCAACAATAGTTTGAAACTGCTATAATTGCAAAAAACAAAAGGCAAAAGATGTATATTCATTTTATTGGAATTGGTGGAATTGGGCTTTCAGCTTTAGCAAAATTTTTAGCTGGAGAGAATCATAAAATTAGTGGAAGCGACATAGCAAGCACAGAAATTACCAATGATTTATCGATAAATTATAATGCTCAAATTACCATTCCCCACCACGAAGATGCCGTTAAAGATGCTGATATTATAATCCACTCAGCCGTCATTCGCCCAACCAATGTTGAGTATAAAAAAGCAAAAGAGCTTGGCAAAAAAATTTATTCACGCAAAGAGGCACTTAAGTTTATCTTAAAAGATAAAAAAGTTTATGCAGTTGCAGGAGCACATGGCAAAAGTACAACCTCAGCAATTTTAGCTTCTTTGTTGCCTCAAAGTAATGCACTCATTGGCGCAATTAGTAAAGAGTTTGGCTCTAATGTTCGAAGTTATCCAAATGAGAAAGTGGTTTTTGAAGCAGATGAGAGTGATGCAAGCTTTTTAAATTCAAACCCTTATTTAGCGATTGTAACCAATGTTGAGCAAGAGCATATGGAGTATTACAAATATGATGAAAAGCTTTTTTATGGAGCCTATCGCAAATTTTTAGAACTTGCTAAAATTAGAGTTTTAAATGGCGAAGATGAATTTTTGGCAAAACAAAATGATTTAGATAATATCTATTTATATCCAAGTAAAGATATTAAAAATGTTGAATATATTTTAAAAGAGAAACTTCCTTATACCAAATTTGAATTGAAAAATTTAGGTGAATTTGTGGTATATGGTTTTGGGTATCATTTAGCTATTGATGCTGCTTTGGCAATTTTAGCTGCGCTTGAACTTGGACAAGATATTGAAACAATTAGAAAGAATCTTTTAAATTATAAAGGAATAAAAAAGCGCTTTGATATTATTCAAAATAATGGACTTGTTGTAATTGATGATTATGGACATCATCCAACCGAAATTAAAGCTACACTGCAAGGTATTTTTGAATATGCCAAAAAACTTGGAATAAGTCGCGTTTATGCTATCTGGCAACCACATAAATATAGCCGAACAATTGATAATTTAAATGGATTTGTTGAGTGTTTTAAAGGTGTTGATGAGCTAACAATACTGCCAATATGGGCTGCTGGAGAGTTGCCGGTAAAAATTGATTTAAAAGGAGCATTTAGCCGATACAATCCTATTATGGCTGAACGTATCACAAGAAAGAATGGTAAAGTCTTTTTGTTTAATAAAGATGGAAGTGTTATAAAAAGCTATAAAGAAGGAGTTGTTGTAGCTTTTGGAGCTGGAGATATTACTTATCAAATTAGAGGGCTTAAATGATAGCAAACGAAAAAATTGATACTCTCTTAGAAAAACTTGATATCAAAGAGCATGCTAAAAAATTGCAAAAATATTTTGCCAGAGAAAAAAGCATTATTTTACGTGGCGATAGCAACATTCATGCAAAATTTATTAAAGAATTAGAAGAGTTTGAACTCCCACCCCTGCCAGAAGTTATTAATTTAGATGACGCTCTTATGCGCCTTAGCAAAGAAGCAACGCTTGATATTGCTACAATTTTTGAGTTTGTTAAAATAGTTGGTTTTTTTAATAGACTCAAAGCCAAAATAGTGCCGCCATTATGGAGTGAATTTATTAAAAATATTGAAATTCCTAAAGAGATTTTAGAAATCACTACTCTTTTTAATGAAAAAGGGGAACTCGATAGCCAAAAAATTGAAGAATTAAGCGAAATTGAAAGTGCACTAACTCACTTAAAAAGTGAAAAAAAAGAGCATTTGCGCCGCATCTTAAACCAAAGCAAATTGCAAGAATTTTTGGTTGATAGCCAAGTTCATCTTTATTATGGTCAAGAAGCGCTTTTAGTTCGAGGCGGCTTTAGCCGTGTTTTACCAGCACAAATTCTTGGGCGAAGCAGTAGCGGCTATTTTTATGTATTACCAGACTCATTACATTCATTAAGCCAAAAAGAAAGTACCCTATTAGACAAAAAACAAGAGATAATTCAAAAATATGCAAAAATTTTTAGTAAAACCTTTACAAAATGGCTTAAATTTTTGCAATTTTTAAATAGTGCTTTTGATAGAGTCGATCAATATAGTGCCAGAGTGCTTTTAATGAAAAAACAAGATTTACAGCTTTTTTTAAACAAAAAACATAAAAAAGTTATTTTAAAAGAGTTTAAACATCCAGCCCTTAACAATCCAAAGCCAATTGATATTGCATTTGAAAATAAAATAATGCTTATTACCGGAGTCAATGCCGGTGGTAAAACAATGCTTTTAAAATCAATTCTTGCAGCAGTTTTAATGAGTAAATATTTAATTCCATTTAGTGCAAATATTCAAAGCGAAATTGGCTCTTTTGAAATAGTTGAAGCAATTTTGGATGACCCACAATCTGTTAAAAACGATATCTCTACATTTGCTGGAAGAATGCTTAGCTTTAAAAGACTTTTTAATCTTAAAGATGCACTTGTAGGCGTTGATGAGATAGAGCTTGGAACTGATGCAGATGAAGCCGCAGCGCTTTTTCGAACCTTGCTTGAAGAATTAAGCAAAAAAGGAATCTATTTTATTGTTACAACACACCATAAAAGACTTGCTTCGTTAATGGCAAAAAATCGTGATGTAACATTGATTGCTGCATTGTATGATGAAAAAAACCAAGAGCCAACCTACACCTATTTAAGCGGTTCTATTGGCAAAAGCTATGCTTTTGAGACTGCCTTGCGCTATGGAATTTCACCATCTTTGATTCAAAAAGCAAAAGAGAATTTAGGGCAAGATAAAGAGCGACTTAATGAACTAATAGAAAAATCAACCCAGCTTGAAATTACAATGCGCCAAAAGATGGAAGAAGCCACAAAGGCTCTTGAAGAAGCAAATGAAGAAAAAGCTAAACTCAAAAGCTTAAAAGAAGCACTTCAAAAAGAGTATCAACAAAAACTTTTTGAATTAGAAAAAAAATATAATAAATCTCTAGCTCTTTTAAAAGAAGCAATCAAAAATGCCAACGAGAGTAAAAAAGCACACCAACTCTTAAATAAAGCCCACAAAAGCAAAAGTTCTATTAAAATGCCACAAAAAGAAGAGCTTCTAAAAGAGATTAAAGAAAATCAAAAAGTGCTCTATCGCGGTAAAGAAGCAATTGTGCTCTCAGTGCGCAATAAAGATGTCTTTATCGAGGTTCAAGGACTTAAATTAAAAGTTAAAAAAAGTGACCTTACCCCATATAAAGAGGTTAAAAAGGTTAAAACTCCTCCAAAAGTTGTTTTAAATGTGCAAAAAAGCAATAAAGCAAGCTTAACTTTGAAACTACTTGGCAAAAGAGCCGATGAAGCCCAAGAGCTGATGCATGAATTTATCTCAGATGCTTTGATGCATGGTTTTAGCGAAGTAGAAATTATTCATGGAATTGGTAGCGGCGTTTTGGCAAAAGTTGTGCATGAATTTCTCAAACGCCACCCAAGAGTTAAAGGCTTTGAACGCGCCAAAGGCAACAGCGGCGTTACAATTGTGAAGTTGTAAAACTTAAGCTTATTTTAAGTTAATTAGTATATACTATTTGATATATATCTAAAAGGATTTAATATGAAGTTTATTGCAAAAGTTTTTAAAAATGGCAGAAGCCAAGCTATAAGAATTCCTAAAGAACTGCGAGTACAGAGTGAGGAAGTTTATATTGAAAAAGTTGGAGACACTCTTATTATTAAACCTAAAAAAAAAGATAAATGGGATAGTTTTTTTGAAAAATTAAAAAAAGTAGATACAAAAGATTTTTTAAAGGAGCGAAATCAATTAACTTACGAAAAAAGAGAGCTTTTTTAATGCTTTATATGTTAGATTCCAACATATGCAGTTTTATTATTAGAGAAAAACCTTATTATATCAAAGAGAAATTACAAGAATATGAAAACAAACATACAATCGCTCTTTCTTCAATCGTAGTTAGTGAACTTTTATATGGAGCAAACAAAAGAAAAAGTAAAAAGCTACAATCTTTAATAGAAAGTTTTATAGATAATTTTATAATTTACGATTTTGATCAAAATGCCGCAAAAGAATATGCAAAAATTAGAACTACTTTAGAACAAAAAGGCCAAATTATTGGTGCTTACGATCTTTTCATTGCTGCTCATGCAAAAAGTTTAAAAGCTATTTTAGTTACAAATAATATTAAAGAATTTAGTAAAGTTAAAGAACTTGTCATTGAAGATTGGTCAAAATAAGCTACTTTTCTTTTATTACAAATTTACAAAAAACTTTCCTCTCCTTTTTATTTATGCTACAATAAAAGAAACAAAAGGCTAACAAATTCGTCCTTTATAAATTCTTTGGCTTTTATATTTAATACAAAAATCCAAAAAGCCAAAGAGGAATTTTATTACCAAAACCTATCTCTATACCATCAACAGCAATAAAACTATTTTTTATATCTTTGATTTGATTAAAGCTCTTATTTTTACCACCAATTTCAAAAAGATAACTTTCTTCAATTAAAAAGTCTCCTTTTTGAGGAATTGCCACTTCATATTTTGTTTCTAATTGATTGGCAAAAAAAGATTCTCTTATAGTTCCAATTTTAGGTTCGCTACAATAAGCAAAATAAAGATTTGGATTATTAAGATATATTTTATCTGGTTTTGGAAAAATATTATCCTCTTGATTTTTCAATCTCATAATATTAAAAATTTTTCCGCGATAAAGATAGTTCATATAAAGATAAAGTGTATCTCTATCTATTCCAATTTTTGTACTCATTTCCTTAATATTTAACTTAAATGGTTCAGATTGACAAATAAGCTTTACCAACTTTTTTAAGTTAACAATATTTTCATACTTAATAGGAAAAATTGATGGAATATCAGTTTCAATTACAATATTTATAGTTTCTTTTAATTTTTGATTGTAAGTACTTGGTTCTTGAAAATAGAAGGGATAAAAACCAAGCTCTAAATACTCTTTCCAATATTCCAAAGGTTTTAGTTGTTTTTTAATTTCATAAACAATTTCTAAATGATTATTTAAAATTTCAATTAATGTAAAAGAAGCAAGTTTTGTTTTTAATTTAATCTCTAAAAATTCACGATAAGACAATCCATTCATATGATATAAAACTGCTCTTCTACTTAAATCTGCTTTTGAATGTTCAAGCTCTATTGCAGATGAACCTGAAAAAATAACTTTCAAATCCAACATATCATATATTTGTTTCAATTCACGCTCAAAGTTTTTATATTTATGAATCTCATCAATTGCCAATATTTTACCTCCTAAAGCAGAAAACTCTTTGGCAATTTCTAATAAAGAGCTACTTGCCACATCAAAACTATCTGCTGATATATAAAGTTTTTTGTGCAATGGAATATCTTTTAAACTTTTTAAATATTGCAATATGTATGTAGTTTTTCCAACTCCTCTTGCACCCACAATACCAATGAGTTTATCATTATGATTAATAACATTCCATATATAACGCCGATATGTAACTTTTTGATTTTGTAAATATAATAAAAAATCTTGATATAACTTTTCTATCATTTTTGCTCCTCTTTTTTATAATATCATACTTGGACTTTAATCCAAAATTTTTTTATATTTTTTGGATTATACTCCAACTTTTTTATAATATTTATTAGTTTTTAGTCTAAAAAATAAATTATAACTCTTGCTTTGATTTATGCTACAATAAAAAAAACAAAAGGCTAATAAATGAAAACTCTATTACCAATTTTACCAGCTTTGCTTTTTGGCAATAGTTTAACAATTTATAACAACAATTTAGCAGCTATAAAAGAGATAAAAGAAATAAATCTAAAGCAAGGCAAGCAAGAAATTAGCTTTAACAATTTGCCCGATTCTATTATTGCTGACTCTATCATTGTAAATTTTAACAAAGCATCACTTCATTGGCAAAGCTTTATACACAATCCTTTAAACCTTGATAAGATATTACATGTAAATTTAGGAAGTGAAGTTGCTTTTTTTACCAAAGATAAAAAGCGCCAAAAGGGTAGATTAATAAGTATTAACCCAATTATAATAAAAAGTAATAATCAATATTTTTTTACATCAGCTCAAGATATTATTTTTTCCAAACTGCCTCAAAACAGCTTTAATAAAGCTATGCTTTTATGCAAAGTGAGTGCCAAAGAAGCTGGCAAAGAAAAGGTCAATCTTTTTTATTTAATGCATAAAATCAGTTGGAGAGCAAACTATATTCTTTTATTAAAACAAAAAACCCTCACCTTTCAAGCCTTTGCTAAAGTGCAAAATTTAAGCAAAAAAGATTTTAAAAACTTTAAGCTCTCTTTAATTGCGGGTGATGTAAACAAAAAAAGGAGTGAATTTAAAATTCAAAGAAGCTATGCAAAAGCTATGCGCCTTAGCGCTGCTCCTGTTAATATTAAAGCAAAAGAAATACACGGGTTTTATGAATATAAAATTCCTTTTCAAATCAATTTGCACGCTAAAGAAACAAAGCAATTTAGCCTCTTTAAAGCAACAAATATTCCTTACAAAGAGTATGCAATAGCAAGGAATAGCTTATTTAATAATTATGGGGAACAAAAACTTATATTTGCCCATTATATAGAGTTTCAAAACAAAAATAGCCTCAATTATCCCTTGCCAAGAGGAGTTGCAAGAATCTATCAAAATGATAAATTTTTAGGCGAAGATATCATAAAAAATAGAGCAAAAAATTCAAAAATATCTCTTAAACTTGGTAATTACTTTAACTTAAGTGGTACAAAAAAAATTACCAAATTTATCTCACGAACCCATTATAAAAATGTACAAACTACTTATATTATTAAAAATAGCTCTAACAAAAGCACAATTGTTAAAATAAAAGAAAATATCCCAAGATATGGAGAAAAAATAACTTTCAAAAGCTCTTGTAAGAATGAGTGTAAATTAAAAAAAGAAAATGCATTTTTACATATTTACACTATAAACTTAAAGCCAAAAAGCACTTTTACATTTAATAGTGAATTTGAAATCTATTATTAATATGCTATAATTTTTTAAAAAAGGGGAGGAGATGGCAGTTGAAATAATTTCTCAAAAAAGAGTTACTTCACCAAAAAAGGTGCAAGTTTTTGAGTTAATCTTCAAAGAAAATGGCAAAATAAAACAACAAGAAGTGATAAAATCTTTAGATATTGTAAAAATTGTACTTTTTCATAAAGAAAAAAATGCACTTTTACTCATAAAACAGTTTCGTCCAGCTCTTTATATTAACCATCCCAATTTAGGCAAAAGAGTTGAACTTTGTGGTGGAAGAGTTGATAAAAAAGGAAAAAGTATTGAAGAAATTGCCCTTGAAGAGGTTATTGAAGAAACCGGTTACAAACCTAAAAAATTAGAGCCAATTACTACTGTTTATGAAGGTGGCAAACGCTACTTTTTTTATGCCGAAATTGATGAAAGTATGAAAGTAAATGATGGCGGTGGTATAGAGGAAGAAGATATAGAGCTTTATTTTTTAAGTGTTGAAAAAATTAATGAGTTTTTATATGATGATTCAATTATTAAACGAACAGGAACATTTTTAGGGTTACAATGGTTTTATTGCAATAAAGTAGTAAAAAATGGTTAAAAATTCATAGTGAATTTGGCTTTGGCAATGATTCATTTTTAAGTAGCGAGGTTGAAAAAGGCTCAAAAGAGCATCGTATTAAAAAATTTATCTGCCCTCCAAAATTTGAGGGTCTCTATCTTCGTATATGGATTTTTCATTATACCTTTGCTCTTAGCACAAACCGCTTTTTCAATTACCAAAAAAAATCAAAACTAAAATTTAAACTTCTTATTGGAATTGAGGGGAAAAGATAAAACTTCTTCCATAAATTCTACATAAAAACTTTTTACAATACCATTACCTTTGAGGTAATACACACTTTGCTACAATCAAAAGAAAAAGGATAATGATGAAAAGAAGAGAATTTTTATATTTAAGTACAGCTGGAGCTGTTTTATTATTTAGCGGTTGTGGTGAAGCTTTAACAAAAAGTTCCAAACCACAACCTCTAAAAAACAATGCGTTACCAATTCCTCCACTACTTGAAGGTGTTGAAAAAAATGGTGTTATTCATTATGATTTAACGATAAACAAAGCAAAACATAGCTTTTTTAATGGCACCTTAACCAATACCTATGCTCTCAATAATCAAAGCTATCTTGGGCCAACGCTCAAATTGGAAGTTGGCAAAGAAGTATCGATTAACTTTACCAACAATTTGGATGAAGCTACAACAATGCATGGACACGGAATGCATGTTCCAGCTATAATGGATGGAGGAGTGCATCAAATAATTCAGCCAAAACAAAAGTGGAGTGCAAGATATACAGTAAAACAATATGCCTCAACCAATTGGTATCACCCTCATATTATGGGAAAAACAGCAGAACATGTCTATATGGGCTTAGCTGGACTTATAATTGTAGAAGATAGTAATTCAAAATCACTCAATATCCCAAAAGATTATGGAGTTGATGATATTCCATTAGTACTTCAAGATAGAAAATTTACAAATGCTCAATTAGACTACTCTCCTTCAAGACGCGAAATTATGCAAGGATATATCGGAGATACTCCACTTACTAATGGAGCAATTGAACCTTTTGTTGAAGTTGAAAACAAAGAAATCCGATTTCGAATCTTAAATGGTTCCAATGCATCTGTATATAATCTTGGCTTTGAAAATGGCAAAAGTTTTAAACAAATTGCAACCGATAATGCTTTTTTAGAATCTCCTGTTACATTGACAAACTTAAGACTCTCTCCAGGTGAAAGAGCTGAAATAATAGTTGATTTTAGCAATGATTTTGGCAAAAGTATACTTTTTAAAGATTTTAACTCCAATAAAAAGTTTTTAGAAGTTAAAGTAACAAAAACAGCAACAAATATAACCTCAACGCCAAATCAATTAGTAACTCTAACTCATTTAGACCCAAACAATGCACAAAATACAAGAAGATTTACCCTTGACATGAGTGGAAGAATGGGTAGTATGAGACTTACTATTAATGGAAAATCTATGGATAAAAATCGAATTGACGAACATATTCCTCTTAATCAAGTTGAAATTTGGGAAATAGAAAATAAAATGATGATAAATCATAATTTTCATATTCATGCTACACACTTTGAAATAATAGAACGAAATGACAAAGCCCCAGCTCCAAATGAAAGAGGCTATAAAGATACAGTATTTTTAGCAGGAGGAGATAAAGTCAAACTTATTGTCAAAATGACAGACTATCAAGATGCTCAAAATCCATATATGTACCATTGTCACTTTTTAGAGCATGAAGATAATGGAATGATGGGGCAGTTTGTAGTTGTTTAATAGCCCTGTTGGGCTATTTTATATGAAATTTTTTATCATATGCTTTTTGCACATTTTTAGGCCAAAGTGAATGCAAATAAATTACAATGCTCTCTTGCTCTTGTTTATTTAATTTATTCCCAAATGCTGGCATTCCACCTCCACCATTGTTAATTTGAGTTAATAACTTTTTTGGAGAATGATGAATAACATGCCCAGACCCATTGAGTGATGGACCCATTCCTCCTTCGGCATTAATGCCATGGCACATAGCACAATTTTGTAAAAAAAGTTTTTTACCTTGAGCAATCTTGGTTTTATCCTTCCAGTTAGTAATTGGAGTATATTGCAATGGCTTTACTTTTTGATTTGAACTTTGCATCATAGGGCACCCCATACCACCCATCATAGGAACTTTGTGCATCATACCACTACCCATCATACCTTGTGCAAGAAGTAATGTTGCCCCAGTAACAAATAAAGATGCAATAGCTATTTTTTTTCTCATAGCAAATCCTTTTTTATACAAATTATAAATGCTTTTTATGGAATTAATATGGAGGAAATTCAAGAGTAAATTTAGTGCCTTTGTGCAATTTTGAATGCATTGTTATTTTTATTCCATATTCATTGCAAATTTGCTTTACAATACTAAGTCCTATGCCAAAACCACCTTCAACATCAGTTGCCCGATGATACTTTTCAAATATTTTTTCTTGCTCTTCTTTTTTTATCCCAATACCTGTATCTTCTATAATTAATTTTCTCTTTTTTAGTGTAATAAAAACTTGACCGCCTCTTTTATTGTATTTAATTGTATTTGATAAAAGGTTTGAAATAAGCCGTTTAAAATCTTCTTTATCCATTTTTGTTTTACTATCATCTAAAGAAGTTGTAATTGTTATTTTCTTTTTAGCAGCCAAAAGCTCAAAATATTGTAATTGTTCTAAAATTTCCTCTTTCATAATAATTTCAATAATTTTTTTATTTTTCTCTTCTAAAAAAATATAAATTAAATCTTTATAAAGTTCACTTACTCTTTTAGCGCTTAATCTTATTCTTTCAAGATTATGCTTCTTTTGCAAACTTTTTTCATTTGCACACATTAAAAGCGCAGTAATTGGGGTATTTAATTCATGCGTTGTATCTTTTATAAAATTATCAATTCTTTCTCTTGCTTCTTTAATAGGCTTTAATAAAAGCAATATCAAATAATAACCTAAGAATGCAATTACCAAATATGAAAGAATAAAAGCAAAAAATGTTTTATAAAAAAGTTTTTGTTTCACTTTTTCAAAAGTAGTATCTTCAACAACTATAGCCCAAACCCCCATATGTCCAAGCGGGCTTTTATCTACAATAATAAGCCCTTTCTTATTAATTGTATCGCCTCTAATCTTTTTCCCTTTTTTATCAAGCAACATAAATTTATATTGTCTTTTTTGGATAGCCTTACAATTTGGCATTTTATTTTGCATTTGAGCTTGAATAATATTTGAAGCAATTTGAAAACTAAAATTTTTCATTCTCTCAAGCGCCAAGTTCTTTTGCATATCAAGCTGAAAATAGTAAATAAGAATAAAAATAATTGATAGTAAAACAAAAGTAACCCCAAAATAGAAAAAAGCAAACTTTTTTAAGAGCGTATGCTCTTTATATTTCAAACTTATATCCTACCCCTTTTCGTGTAACTAATAGCTCTTTGCCAAGAAGTTTTCGCAAATTTTTTATATAGGTTCTAATCGTAGCATATGTAGGAGTGTTTTCTAAACTCCAAACATTACTACTTAATTCTTCCAATGAGATAAAACGCTTTTGATTTTTTATAAAATATTCTAAAATTAACGCCTCTTTTGGGCTTAAATGATACTCTTTATTCTCTTTAATAATTGCCTTAATCGTAAAATCATACAAAATATTATTAGTTAATTTTAAGCGATCACTCCCCAAATTGAGCCTTTTTTTTAAATGATTAATTCTTACTTCTAACTCTTTTAATTCAAAAGGCTTTTTAATATAATCATCACATCCGATATTAAAGGCTTTTTCTATATCTTTTGCCGTATTAAGTGAAGTGATATAAATTGCTGGAATATTAATATTAACATCTTTAAGATACTCTAAAAGCTCAAAACCATTTAAATTTGGAACCCCAACATCTAAAATAAGCAAATCATAGCGCTTATTTGAAATCATATCAAGCGCTTCATATCCTTCATATGCTATATCAACATCAAAATCCAACTCAATTAAATACTCTTGAATCACTTCACTTAAAATCATATCATCTTCAAGAAGCAAGATTTTCATTTGCTATTTACTTTCCCTATTGCGCAAGATACAAAGCTTTTTGCCTTGCTACCTACCTCTTCAAAGAGATTCATTTTCTCATCTGCCATTGGATATCCCAACTTTTTAAGCTCCACTCTTAATTTATTTATATCAATATTATCTTGATAAATAATAATTTCTCTTGGCATTACTTCCAAATCAACATCAATTTTACCAAATAAAGGTTCTAATTTACTTTTTAAAGTAGTAGCACATCCATTACATTTAACATTTAAAACTTTAAACTTTTTCATAAAACTTCCTTTTTTCCTATTATAACAAAATTTTATGGAAGATTTGTGCACCCTAAAACCAAAAACGAACTCCTGCCACTAAAGAAGTTTCCTCTTTAACCCCTTCCATTTTTCTTAGATTAGCAAAATTTCTTCTAAAGTTTATCCCAATATATGGTGCAAACTCTCTTTTAATTTCATAACGAAGACGCAACCCTGCCTCAATATAGTTTAATCCTTTTGCAACATTAAGCAAAGGATAGTTTTTGCTTGCCCACCTGCTTGCTAAAGAACTTTCTAAAATCAATTTTTGACTAAAAAGCAATTCATATGAAAAGTCCAAATCAACACCAACTCCCCCTTCTCCAAAAAAGAGCTTTGCTTTTGTTTCTATCCAATAAGGTGCAACACCATAAAGAGCAATTTCTCCAAATAGTTTGCTTTTTTGCTCATGTATTACCTCAATACCAGCTTGTATATCCCAAAAAGGGCTAATAGCTCTTGAATAAACCAACTCATATTGATATGAACTATTTTCTCCTTCACTAAAGAAATAGATTTTATTTTTGTCATATCCAATATAAGCACTCATATCCCAAGCTATCGTTTTATCTTTTTGTATTTCTAAATTTTCAAACATTATTTGCGAACGTAAAATATCTCCCATTCCACCAAACAACATTGCACTTGTAATAACAAACAATACTATTTTTTTCATGATAACACCTTTACTTCTCTAAACATTCCGCCCATATGATAGAGCAAATGACAATGATAGACCCACTTTCCTTTGGCATCAACATTAATACGCACACTTACTTTACTGCCTGGTTGCACATTAACGGTGTGCTTTCGCAAAATTTTATCTCCTACTTCTACATCACTCCACATTCCATGCAAATGCATCGGGTGATTCATCATTGTATCGTTTATAAATGTAACTCTAAGCCTCTCTCCATACCTAAACTCAAGCGGTTTTGACTCTTCATATGGAATACCGTTTATCGCCCAGATATATCGCTCCATATTGCCTGTTAGATGCAAAATAATTTCTCTGTCTGGATAGCGATTTTGAATATGCGGCGTATGCATATTTGCATAAGTTAAAACCTTTCTTTTTACGCTTCTTAACCCAACGCCTCTATCATTTAAGCGATACTTAGGATTTTTTGCATGCATAGTCCAAGCTATCCCCTCTTTTTTGGGTATTGGTGTTATTGGAATTTTTCTTTTTGAATGGGGCATCATCTCTTTTGTCATATGCATTGTATTGTTCATCTTCATTTTACCCATCTTTTTCATATTCATACTCATCCCCATATCAGCCATTGTAAGTTCCTCATAAGGATATGGCTCTGGCAGCTTTAGCGGAGCATTTTTATTTGGTCCCAATTTTGCAAAAACTTTGCCGCTTCGCCCCATATCCTCAGCATAGATAATGGTATCTTCTTTTATTTTTACAATCACATCATAACTCTCAGCCACTGCAATTCTAATATCATCCACATAAACTGGCTTAATAGGATACCCATCAGCCGCAATCACCTTCATTTTATGGCCTGGTATTCTAAAATCAAAATAGGTCATTGCCGATTGATTGATAAATCGAAGTCTTACCTTCTCACCTTTTTTGGCAAAAAAGTGTTTTTGCAAATCATTAATACAATAGGTATAAGTTGCAGCTGTAACATCAGAGAGGTCTCGGCTGTCCATTCGCATCTTATTCCACATACTTCGACGCTTCATTGCCTCTAAAAATCCATGTTTTTTTGCCTCTTTTGCAAAATCAAAAACCGTTCGTTTGTGGTAATTGTAATAATCACTTTGCACTTTTAAATGGCGATAAATAGTTTCTGGCTCTTCATCGCTCCAGTCATAAAGCGCAACAACATAATCTCTGTCAACTTTGATTCCATCATCAATAACAATTGAGCCATGCAAAGCATTTTGCTCTTGAAAGCCAGTGTGTGAGTGATACCAATAAGTCCCTGTTTGTTTTATTTTAAAGCGATAAACAAAAGTCTCACCTGGCATAATTCCACGAAAGCTTACTCCAGGAACTCCATCCATCGTATATGGCAGTATTATTCCATGCCAATGAAGGCTTGTTGGCTCATCAAGATGGTTTGTAACTTTAATTGTAACAATCTCGCCTTTTTTCCAATAAAGCGTTGGTCCTGGAATCATATCGTTAATTGTTTTTGCTATAACGCTTTTACCACTTATATTAACACGCGTATATTTGATATGCAAATCAAAAACAGGCCCCTTAAGTATTGTTGTAGGCATCTGTTCTCCAATGCCAGCAATCGCTTTTGCAGGCATAATGGCAACAAGCCCAAAAGCCGCTGTAGTTTGTAAAAATTTTCTTCTGTTCATAAAACTCCTTTATATTTTAGGCTTAATGCCCAAAAAGATATAATGGAGTATAAAAAAATTCTATGTAGAATTTATGGAGATTAAGAAGAGCAACTTATAAATGAAATTCCAGCTACATCAAAATATTGTATTGGTTTTTTACGATAATATTTTTGCTCCATTTTAGCAGATTGCTCACTATATGGATTTTGTATAAGTTCATTTAATTCATATAAAAGCAAATATTCTCCTTCATAGGCTTTTGTATAAGCTTCTTTTAGCATCCATTCGCGTAAAATATATTTTGGATTCGTTTTTAGCATCTCTTCTTTTGTTTTGGCTTCATCTGTAATAAAATTTTTCCAATTTTCAAACCATGCTTGCCATTTACTCCAAAAGTTAGCATCTACATCAAAATAAAAACTTTTACTTATTGCTTCAAAATGTTTTGGAATGTGAGAAAGCTCTCTAAAAAAGATTGTAAAATCTACAGGAGTCTCTTTCATTAAAAAAATAAGTTCATTAAAAAGGTTTGCATCAAAGCGCTTTAAGCCTAATTTTCTTTTCCACATTGCAATCATTTCTTGTTGCATAATAAAAATAAATTGCTTTTTTATCTTTTCAAGTGCACCTAAATGTTGCTCATCTAAAAGCGGCTCTAATGATTTTGCAAACATTAAAAAGTTTTTATGAGCGGCTTTTGGCTGATTAAAAAAAGAAAAATGCATTCCCCCACCAGTCCATGGCTGATAATTTGGATGAAAATCTTCTATATATCCAAAAGGACCATAATCTAAAGTAAATCCGCCAATTGCAGTATTGTCACTATTAAAATTTCCTTGGCAATAACCCACTCTAATCCAATTTGAAACAAGTTTTGCTAAGCGTTTTGCAAAAGCTTTAGCAAACTGGATTACTTGCTCTTGAAATGGCTTATTTGTATCAATTTCATTACTATATTCTCTTTTAATTGCAAAAGCAACAATTTCTTTGAGCTCTTTTTTTGCATTTTGGTGCTCATTTTTTCTTGCTCGCCTTCCAAAAAGCTCAAGTTGCCCAACACGCAAAAAAGAGCTTGCAACCCTTGTTGTAATTGCAGTTGGCTCACTTATCATTACATTTGGTTCACTTGTTTTGCTATTATAACTAAACCATGGGCGCCTTACAAACTCGCTACTTGATGCAAAAAGGCTAAAAGAGCGTGTTGTAGGTACACCTAAAACTTGCATTAACTCTTGCGCTAAAAACTCTCTAATACTTGAGCGAAGTACTGCTTTGCCATCTGCACCTCTGCAATATGGCGTTTGTCCAGCTCCTTTTAATTGCATCTCATATCGTTTGTTATGAAAAACACTTTCAAAAACAGAAATAGCTCTTCCATCACCATACCCATTACCTGTGCCAAAAGGGCATTGAGAATAATACTCCATTCCATAAATTGAAAGTGCATAACCCGTTGCCCAGCCTACTTTTTTCAGGGGCTCTTGTGCATTGCTTAAATTGGCACTAAAAAATTTGATAAAATCTTCATCTTCTAACAATTTTTCATCAAGCCCCAACTCTTCAAAAAATTTTTTACTATGAATAATAAATTTTGGATTTGGCAATGGTGTTGGACGAACTAAAACATAGTGTCCACTTTTCACCTCTCTTGGATAAAAATCTATACCATCTTTATTGCTTTGAGGATTAGGTTGTAATGTATTTATAAACTCAAAATCGGCATGCTTAGCAAACTCTTTAAATGTAGTAATCTTTTGCATTGTAAACCTTTAAATAAGACAAAATAACTCTTATTTAAGATAGCATAAGAAGCTTAGGAGAAAATAAAAGTAGCCTCATGGTCGGAGCGACCGGACTCGAACCGGCGACCTCTACCACCCCAAGGTAGTGCGCTAACCAGACTGCGCCACGCTCCGAAATTTTTGTAATTATATTGCAAATTGCATTAAAATGCAACTTGCAAAGCAAATATTACATCTTTAGAAGAGAACCCTTTTGATTTTGCTTTGGTATATCCAGCTCCAGCTTCAATTGTTAAGTGTTTATTCAATTTATATCCTATCATTGCATCAACTGAACCAATCATTCCACCGCCAGTTTTTACTCCTCCACCACCTCCTGCGCCAAGTAGCGCTTCACTTCTTAAATAAAAATTATTAAAAATTCTCTTTTTTAGTCCTATTCCAATAAGTCCTTCAGTATAACCTCCACTTTTACCTTTATATGCCCATAGTGCTTGACCGGTAATATAAAAGTTTTTATTTATATATCTATCTATTGCCATTCCAAGTAAATAAAGTCTTTTATCTTTATTAGGATCTTTAAAATCTCCTTTTTTAGTAAAGTGTATTTTATTTATAGCTCGAAAGCGATATTTTTGCAACAATTCATTATTTAATACTTCTTTTAAGCCAATAAAACCTCTTGCAAACTTTGCTTTAAAAGCACCATTAAAACTGCTGATATATCCATAATCAGCTTTTGCATAAAAATTTTTATAAATCTTAGCACCAAATCCAGCAGAAGCACTCCAAATTGCTCCGCCTCCTGTATCAACTTTGCCACCGCCACCAAGCCCAGCTTTAAACTCTACATCAACAAAAAAAGGCAAAGAAAAAAGAGCTTTTTTATAGCCAATTCCAGCCATAACCTCCATATAACCATCACTGCCACCACCACTTGCACCCGCACTGCTTAAGATAAAATAACTATTTTGATTGATAAAAAACTCTTTTTGGACCCCGCTAAAGCTAAGATTTTTCATCTTTTTTCTGCTTGTATCTTTGACATCTTTCTTAACAAAATAGCGCCCAAAATAAAAATAGTTGATTGTATCAATATCTTTAGGAAGCCAAGTTAAAGGAAAATAAAGGGAGGTATAAATTTGCGAAGAAGAAATATCGCCATTTAAAAAGCGCACCTTGCTAACACCAACTCCAACTTGTACAATATCTAAATTAAAATTTGCTCCTAATGCGCCTCTTAGCATTAATCCTCCACCTTGAGCTGCACTGCCTCCTCCTCCAGCTCCTAAAAATAGTGAACTTTCAATATTAACCCTTTGACCTAAAGGAAAATGCACCCCTCCTTCAAAACCAAACGTAAAAAAGCCTCCTCTATTACCCTTAATAGCACCAAACATTCCGCTCCCAAGAAAAAAATACTCATTTATTGGATAATCTAAACTATATTTCACAACTCCCATTTTTTCATTATGGGGTAATTTCCACTCTTCATAAACAATTGATGGAGTAAATTTTTGCAAGTGAAATGCCAAAAGTGAAGTTGGCAAAAGAAAAAAGAGTTTTTTCATTATTAAAACCTTAAAAATTTTTCTCATTGTAACATAATTTTATAGGGTTACAAAACAATTAAGACTCAAATCTAGAGCCTTCAATAAAGTTAATTCCAAAGGTAAGCAAAATAGAAAAAAGAGGTAATAAAAAAAGATACCACAAAAACTTACGTTTAAGAATATAAGCAAAAAGAGCAATATATGAAGCGATAACAAAAATAATATGTACGATAAAAAGTGGCAAGATTGGGCGCGTTAAAATTGCCCCGCTATAACTTACTCCAAGTAGATAAATAAAAAGCAAAGAAGCAATAATACTTTTTTTGGTATCTTTATTTTTATACCAATCAAAAGCAATAAAAGTGGCAATGATAAGAATAAAAAAAGCCAAGCGCCCCATTTTCAAACCTTTAAATGCGCTCTAATACCTCAATTCCCAAAATCTTGAGCCCCGTTTTAATCACATTTGCACTTGCTTTAGCTAAAATCAGGCGCGAATTTTTTAGCTTTTCTTCAATCCCCTCTTTTAAAATTGGATTGTTCTCATAAAATTTAGTAAACAGAGTTGCCAAATCATATAAATAGGCGGCAATTAAATGCGGCATAGCCTCTTTATAAGCATTAAGCAACACATCTTCAAAACTTAAAATCTTTAAAGCTAAACGGCGTTCAATCTCATCACTTAAAATAACCTCACGCACATCAAAAGAGTTGGCTTTTTTCAAAATAGAATTAATTCTTGCATAAGCATATTGCATATAAAGCGCAGTATTGCCTTCAAGTGAGAGCATCTTATCCCAGTCAAATATATAGTTTGAAGTTCTATTAATGCTTAAATCGGCATATTTAAGCGACCCAACACCAATAACTTTTGCTATCTTTTCAATCTCTTCTTGGCTTAAATCTTCTTTATTTTTAATAAAGTTTTTAGCTCTTTTAACAGCTTCATTGATTAAATCAATAAGCTTAACAGTTCCACCCTCTCTGGTTTTAAAAGGTTTTCCGCTTTTATCAAGCACCATTCCAAATGCAATATGCTCTAACAATACATCCTCAGGAGCAATGTTAGCCATTCTTGCTGCTTTAAAGACAAGCTCAAAATGCTCACTTTGTCTTGCATCTACAACATAACAAATTCTCTTGGCTTTAAGCACTTCTACACGATATTTAATTGCTGCTAAATCTGTTGTTGCATAAAGGTAACCGCCATCTGCTTTTTGGATAATTAAAGGATTTTCTTTATCTTCAAAAAAGATACATGTTGCTCCTTGGCTTACTTTGGCTAAATCTTTTTCTTTCATCAACTCTACAATTTTTGGTAAGCTTTCATTATAAGCACTCTCACCTCTAACGCATGATTTATCAAGCCCTACTCCCAATTTATCATAAACCTCTTGACAATGTTCTAAAGTAATGTCAATAAACTCTTTCCAAAGCTTCAAGCATCCTTCATCACCGCTTTGAAGCTTCACGACATACTCTCTGGCTTTTTTGGCAAAATTTTCATCTTCATCAAAGCGCTTTTTGGCTGCTTTATAAAACTCTTCTAAATCGCTTAAACTTTTGCTTGCCTCATCTCCTTGCTCTTCAAAATAAGCAATAAGCATTCCAAATTGTGTTCCCCAATCACCAATATGGTTTTGACGAATTACCTCATCACCCAAAAACTCAAACAAATTTGCCAAAGCATCGCCAATTATGGTTGAGCGCAAATGCCCAACATGCATTTGCTTTGCCATATTTGGGCTTGAGTAGTCCACAACAACTCTAATGCCTTCTTTTTTATTAGCACCTGCACGTTCATTAAGTGCACTTAAAAGATGCTTTTGCAAAAACTCTTTTGCAACTACCACATTGATAAATCCTGGACCTGCTATTTCAACTTTACTAAAAATTGGATTTTTTGCTAATTCATTAGCTATAGTTGTAGCAATTGCTCTTGGATTTTGCTTTAACTCTTTAGCAAGCCCCATTGCGCCATTGTATTGAAAATCGCCAAATTCAACTTTTGTAGCTGGGCTAAACTCTTTTAATTTAGGATTGAGATTAAGAGATTTTAGAGTATCTTGCAAAATTGTATCAAGCTCTTTTTTTATTTGCATAGCCAAAAAGCCTTTTTAGTAGAGTTTAAAAAGGCTCATTAAGCCTCTTTACTTTGAGTTTGAGAAGTTGCTTGTTCGTTTGTAGTTTTATTTTCAAGCTCTTTTGCCTCTTTTTGTTCTACTTTTGCTTGAGGCTCATCATCTTCATTCATAGCTTTTTTGAAATCTTTAATTCCCTTTCCAAGCCCTTTTGCAAGTTCTGGAATTTTTTTACCGCCAAAAAGCAAAACGATTACTACAATAATTAAAACTAATTCCCATCCACCTGGCATCATTTTTAATCCTTTAAACTTTTTTTATGATTATACTCTTTTTTTGGGTTTGCATTGCTTAAAATCAAAAAGCTTGCCAAAAACTTTTCTGCTTTAGCCATGAAACCATTCATTTTGAAACGCTTCTAACTCTTCTTGAGAATATCTATTCCGTGCGGCATTAGCAATTGCAATAAATTCTTTTGTAGCCTGCTTTAAATCATCATTAATAATTAAAAAATCATACTCACCTAATGCTTTTATC
The DNA here is from genome assembly GCA_027036015.1 of Campylobacteraceae bacterium. GTDB lineage: Bacteria > Campylobacterota > Campylobacteria > Campylobacterales > Sulfurovaceae > JAADEQ01. The sequence continues at coordinate 11,100 of JALVTH010000034.1, read as the reverse complement.
TCTTCTTTTGCATTTGTTAGACGTTTTTTAATTGTAGCTTCATCATCGCTACATCTGCTATAGAGTCTCTCTTTCAAAATTGTAAGCGTTGGGGGTGTAATAAAACAGCTAACAAGCTTTTTGCCAAATTTTTCCCTCAAAAGCCTATGCCCTTGCACATCAATATCAAATATAACTAATTTATTTTCATCTAATGCTTGAAAAATAGGCTTCATTGATGTTCCATAATAGTGTCCATGCACCATAGCATATTCTAAAAAATTTCCTTTTTTGATATCTTCTTCAAACTCTTCTTTTGTTAAAAAAAAATACTCTCTTCCATGCACTTCACCCTCTCTTGGGGCTCTTGTTGTGCATGAAATTGAAAAATAAAAGTTTCCAATTGCACTGCTTGCATTTTTGATAATTGTACTTTTGCCTGCTCCGCTTGGACCAGAAAGAACCAAAAGTCCGCCTTTACTCATTTGCTTCTCCAAAAGATATTTTTAGTGTAATTGTAGCATCTTTTAATAACTTTTTACGCTCTTTTTTTGAAAGTGAGCATAAAAGTTTTATCAATTTTTTAGCTTTTTTATTTTTAAGTGTTAGTGATTCTTTTTGAGCAAGGCGATTAATATAATCTTCTTTTATTATCTTTTTCTCACTCTCTTCAAGCGCTAAAAGGGCTTTAATGCGTTCAACTTCATATGGGTCTAAAACATTTGGTAGTTTATCCTCTTTTACTTCTTGCAAGGTTTTTACTTTTTGTAAAAACTCAAATATATCTTGCGGTAAAAAGGGTTTGTGAATTAGAGGCAAATTAAAAGCTTCTCTTTTGCCAAGTATTGCTATTTCGTTAAAAGAGAAGTTATTGTTAATATATTCTATCTCTTCTTTTAAATTGGGCATAATGTCATCTATAAAAATAACATCAAAACTCTCTTCTTCGCTTTCTTTTGCGCTTTTTACAAAATGAACATTAAGTTCTTGACTTTGAGCAACGACTTTAAAAAGCCCTTCTACAACAACTGATTGCGTAATAACCAAAATTTGCATCATTTAGCCCTTGGCAAAGTTTATAAAAAGATTTTACTATAGATAGGCTTTAAGTTGAAGAAAAGTTAACAATTTGGCAGAAAAAAAGTGGTACACTCGGCAGGATTCGAACCTGCGACCTTCTGAACCGCAATCAGATGCTCTATCCAGCTGAGCTACGAGTGCTTTTTTGAGGAGGCAAATTGTAATAAATCTTTGCTTAAAAGTCAATTAAATTTTCCCTAAAGCAATAGGGGCGAATAAGAGGTGGTATTTTTTTGATTCTAAAATACTCTTTTATTTTTTTTGGCATAATAATACCTTGAATAAATGGAGCTATAAAAAGCTTTTCTCCATTAAAAGCTATAGCAAATTTTCGTTTTGCTACAAGTTTTTTCTCTTTTTGTAAAATTTGGCGCTCCTTATAGCTTAAGACAACTCCCAAACGCTTTAAAATCTTATTGGCACAAATTATTAGAGCTTTTTCATGACATTTACAAATTGCAAGCTCTTTTATCATTTGCAACTCTTGACAAAAATCTTCAAGCAACGCTTTTTGTTCAGCCAAAATTGCAAAGCTTCTTAGCACGCCCTTTTTTCCACTCTCTTTTAAAAGGGCATTAGCAATCTTTCGATAGCGGTTTCGCTCATAGCGCAAATCAAAATTACTTTTATCAAGAAAGTAAGGCAAATTATTGTTTTCTAAATACTCAAGCAATTCCTCTTTTGTATAACCTAAAAGCGGGCGCACTAAAAAAAAGTTTTCTCTTTTTTCAAGCTTTTGCATACCGCTTAATTCAATAACTCCAGCACCTTTGCCAAGCCGCATTAGGAGCCACTCTAACTTATCATTAAGTTGATGGGCTAAAAGGAGTGTTTCATAAGAGTGCCTTTTAATAAGTGTCTCAAAGAAGTTATAGCGAAACTCTCTTGCTTTTGCTTCAAAATTGCTTGGAAACTTAGGAGCATTGGCAATAAAAATTTTTTTATTATATTTTTTGGCAAGCTCTTTGGCAAAAGCTACCTCTTGCAAAGCCTCTTTGCGCACACCATAATTGACAATTGCCAAATCAAAAGGAACTTTTGCCTCCTCAAGCATAAAAAAAAGCGCACTCGAATCGACACCTCCAGAAAAGGCTAAAAGATTTTTTTTATTTTGTAAAAAAGAAATAAACTCTTTCATTGCACCTTTTCAAGCAGTGTTGCAAGTGGTTGGAAAAGTGCAAGCTCTGTTACTTTTGCTCTAAAATAATCTCCATGTTTTGGGTTAAATTCATTAGTATCATTTATTAGCATCTCTCCATCAATCTCTGGAGCCCAAAGAAGCGGTCTGGCACTGAGCAAATACTCATGTTCATTACTTACTCCATCAATTGCTACAAGATATTCTTTCCCAACCATTTTTTGCAAACTTTTTTTCATTGATTTTTTTGCAATTTCACCCAAAATATCAGCACGTTTTCTAATTATATCTTTTGAAATTTGAGGCATTGTAAAAGCAGTTGTATTTTCTTCATTTGAGTATTCAAAAACACTTACTCTATCAAATTCAAACTCTTCTAAAAAAGCGCAGAGCTCTTTGAAATCTTTTTCATCTTCTCCTGGATGTCCAGCAATTACTGCAGTTCTTACAAAACTATTTGGAATGCTTTTCATATACTCAAGCAAGGCAATTGTTTTTTCTTTATTAAGACCTCGCTTCATTACTTTTAACATTTTATTGCTTATATGCTGAATTGGCATATCAAAATAGTTTTGAAAGACATTTGAAGCAGTAATTGCATCAATGAGCTCAAATGATGTAGTGCTTGGATAAAGATATAAAATTCTTGCACTTTTAATGCCTGGCAAAAGCTCAATTTGTTGAATTAAATCAATTAAAGCATTTTTATTGCCAAAATCTCTCCCATAGCTTGAAGTATCTTGTGAAATAAAAGTAAAATCCTTAAAGCCTTGCTCAATAAGAGTACTTACTTCTTTTACAATTGAATCGATACTTCTTGAGTGTAAACGTCCTTTAAAAGATGGAATGGCACAAAATGAGCAGTTTTGATTACACCCCTCGCTTAGTTTAATATAGGCATGATAATTTGAGCCTGTGATTTTTCTTGGAGCATTTTCATTAACTAAATAAACTTGTGGAGAAAAGGAGCTTTGTTTTTGCAAAATAAGTTCATCAATTCGCTCATAATCTCCAACACCTGTAAAGATATCAACTTCTGGAAGCTCTTTTATTAGTTCATCTTTGTAGCGCTCACTCAAACAACCACTCACTACCAATAAAGCATCATCTTTTTTTTGCTGGGCTGCTTCTAAAATTGTATCAATCGATTCTATTTTTGCTGCTTCAATAAACCCGCAGGTATTAACAATAATTACATCAGCTTCACTAACATCTTGGGTTAATTCATAACTATAGAGCTTGCCAAGCATTACTTCAGAATCAACTAAATTTTTATTGCAGCCCAAACTCACTAAATGCAACTTTTTTGCCATAAGAGCCTTTCTTTTTTAGGCATTATAGCAAAGTGTTGCTTCATTATTTTTAAGAATAATTCAGTAGAATTTATAAAAAAACAGTTTAACAAAAGGAATATCTTGAAATTCAAAGTAAAAAATTTAGCTAAAATCAAAAAGGCTGAATTTGATATTAAAGATTTAACAATATTTGTTGGGAAAAACAGCACAAATAAAACTTATGCTGCTCACACTGTTTATATGTTGAATAAATTATTGCCTCAAGAAGAAAAATTTGATTTTTTTAATGAAAAGCCAACAAATTTGTTTACGAATTTTTATAAAAAAAAAGGAAAAGATTTAATTAAGATATTAGAAAAAGCTACTAAAAATGAGAAATTAAAAGAAATAAAGAATTCAAGTTTAATAAGCAAAGAACAAATTATAAGAATGGTTACATTAACAATAGATAATAGTGAATTAAAAAAAATAGTCAATTCTATAAATAAATATATTCTTGAATATATTTTAAAACAGATAAATAACAGTTTCAATTCTGAGAAGAATACTATTTTAGAGTTCATAGATATTAACTTTACCCCCAAAATAAATACTATTTCAATAACAAACAATAAGAAAGAGCAAGATAATTTATTATTTCTTAAAGAGATTTTTATACAAGTTTATAACTCATATGAGCAATTAAAAATAAATAATAAAGAGTATTACTTTCCGGCATCAAGAACAGGCTTTGTGCTTGCGTTTGATGAAATTGTATCAGGTGTTTTAAGAGATAGATTTGGAGGTCAGCCGACAGCTACTAAATTAACCGAACCTACAATAGATTTTATTTCTAACTTTTCAAGCATAAAATCAGGTAATTTTTATGATAATTTTGAAGATTTATTTGAGAATAATAGCAAAAAAAGTAAAACTATTAATCAATTACTTGAATTTATAGAAAAAAGAGTAATAAAAGGTAAAATTTTAGAAGAGAAATCTTCTCATAATTACACTAAAATTTTTTTAGAAGCAAATAGTAAAAAGCTGGATTTGCATTTAAGTTCTTCTGCAGCAGTAGAAGTGTTGCCGTTAATTATATTTTTAAAACACTTTTCTACATTAAAAGATAAACTTTTAGTTATAGAAGAACCAGAAGCACATCTTCATCCGCAGGCTCAAATTGAGATGGCTCGATTATTAATAATGCTTGTAAATGCAGGAGCAAAAGTTTTAATTACCACTCACAGCGATTATATTTTAAATGAAATAAGCAACTGTATTAAGTTGGCAGAAGCCGATAGTAAAGGGGTAGAAAACTACCTTAATGCTTATGGTTTAAATAAAGATATTATAATAAATAAAGAAAGAGTTTCTGCATATCTGTTTAAAGACACAGATGATAGTGTTGAGGTTAAAGAGTTAGGGATAGACAAATATGGTATTTTTAATGATAATTTTGATGATGTTTTAGATGAATTATTAGATAGAACCGAAGAGATAAATAAATATATTGATTTAAAGAGCAATTAGTTATGCCGTTTTCTAAAGTTTTTTATAAAAAAAAGAATTGCAAAGAGCAAAGCTGCAAAGTCAATCAAAAAAATATTGATATAATATTTAAACCTGATGCCGGGATTATAGACGAGGCTCTAAAAAACAGGCTCTTTCCTTTAAAGTTTAAAATTTGTGACTGTATCATTATTTGCAAAGATGGAAAAATTATTATCCATGAAATATTGTGCGGTAAATTAACATACTCTGAATATAAAGATAAAATTGAACAATTAAACAACTGCATCAAAATTGTTGAAGAGTTAGGATTATTAGGCAAAGTCAAGAGGGTTTCTTTGCAATATAAAAAAGTTGAAGATGTCAATTTAAAAAAAAAGCTAATTAATACAAAAATAAGAAAGTTTACTTTAATTTCCAGTAGAGATACTACTACGGAAGTTATATGTTAAGGAAAAAGAAAGATAAAAGATAAAAAACATACTAAGACTCTTAAATATTCACATCAATTTGGTATAAGTATAATAATAAATGAAAGGAAATCAAAATGAAAAAATTCATCTTACTTGTTTTAACTCTTTTTGCCTGTTTAAAAGCCAATATTTATCCTTTGAAATTTCAAAAAGTTGCTAAAAGAATTGAGTGTGTCATTGGAGATTTTAATCCTCCAACTAAAGAGAATAAAGGTTTTGTAAGTAATAGCTGTTTTATAGATGTGGGTGATGGTTTAGTTGTTGTTGATCCTGGTTCTACCTTTTTATTTGCAAAAGAGTTTGCAAAGAAAGCGCAAAAATTAAGTGGTAAAAAAATAAAAGCAGTTGTGATCACAAATTATCATGATGATAGATTATATGGGGCAAGCTACTATGCAAGCAAAAAAATACCTATCATTGCACACAAAAACATAGTAGAAGATATTAAAAACAATCCCCAAAAATTTGAAAGAATGAAACACATCTTAAGTAAAGCTGAATTTAATGGAATAAAAGTTGTTACTCCAAATATACTTTTTGATAAAGCATATGAGATTAATGGAACAAAAAGAGTAGTAAAACTTTTAAAATTAAGTCCTGTTAGCGAAGAAAAATCTGATATTGTTGTTTGGGTTCCAGATAGCGGCTTTTTGTTTGCAGGCAATATTATTTTTAATAATCGCGCCCTAAATTATACTAAAAATAGCAATATGAAAAGATGGCTTGAAGCTATAAAAAAATTCAAAAGCTAAAACCTAAAATTATTCTTGGAGGTCATGGTGTAGTTATGGGAGCTGATGCTTATAAAACGACAAAAGAGTATTTACAAGCGCTGCAAAGCCAAGTTAAAAAAGTTTATGATAATGATGTAGATTTAGCCGATTTACCAAAACATTTGCATTTAGAAAAATTTAACAATTTAAAACATGCAAAAGAGCTTAATATTCATAATGCCACAAACTATTATAATCAATTAGAATGGGAATAAGTTGAAAAAACTTTTTCTTTTTTTTCTATTTTCGTTAATGTTAAATGCGCTTATTGTTGAGCCAAAATCAATTTCTCATAGAGGAATAATTAACGATATTCAAATTATAGACAATAAAGTTTATTCTGTTTCAAATGATAATACCTTAAAAGTATGGGATAAAAATTTAAATTTGCTTGATAGCATTTATGAAAAAAAGAGCGGGAGTTTTGGGAATTTATATACAATAGAGAGTAATCAAAATTATATTTTAACTGCCGGAATTACCGGGCTTGAAAATTTAGTTTTTGTGCATGATAAAAAGAGTTTAAAGGTTATTAAAGAGTTAAAGAAGGATTTTAATGCAATTAATAAATTAAAATTTAGCCCAAATAAAAAGATTTTAGCTATTATTTCTGGTAGCAGCATTTACTTTTATGATAACAATTTAAACTTTTTATTTGATGAGAGTTTTTATAAGTATGAGAGCAAATATTCACATACATTTTATGATATTACTTTTTTAGATAATCAAACAGTTGCTTTTGTAAATTGGGATGGCTATATTATTGTTTATGATATTAAAGCAAAAAAGATTCTTAAAACAAAGCAGCTGCAAACAAGGCTGCAATCGATTATCTTTGTAAACAATAAACTATATGTAGGCGGATATGATGGATATATTTATATTTTTGATAAAAATTTAAAAAGTTTAAATAAGATATTTTTAGGCAGCAATTTTGATATTTTGAAGTTAAAAGCTTCTGAATCTTTTCTTGCAGTTGCCGGAGGAAGCGGCGGTTTTGCTGTTTTAAAAAATGATAAGCTGCTTTTTAAAAAAGGTTTAGATTTTGTTAAGGCAGTTGCAATTGACGGGGATAATTTTTATGTAGGAGATAGAAATATTTTAAAAAAATATAAACTCTCCAAGCTTGAAATAAAGAGTAAGACAAATATTATACATCCTTACTCTTTAGGGGCTGCTGGTAAATATTTTTATTTAAATTACCAAAGTATTTATGACAATTTAATCTTAGGAGATGATGCACTATTTAAACTAAATTATCACACAATAGATGGAAATTTATATAGTTATTTTGGAAAAGGAACAGATACACTAATTATTTATGAGAAAAAAGATAAAAAAGAGGTTGCAAGATTTGTTCGAGACAATTCAAGCGGTTACAGACACCGCGTTGTGCTTTGGTATAAACACTATATTATTAGCGGCGGAGATTATGGCAAAGTTTATATTTATGATATAAAGAGCAAAAGCTTAGCGGCATCTTTAGATGATATTACAGACCATATAAAGGATATGAGTCTATATGATGATACACTCTTTGTTTTAGATGAAGAGGGCGATATTAGGCTTTATAGTTTAAAGAAGCTCCAAAGCAAAATAAAACCCTATTTAACAGTAACCCTTTTTGGAGATAAAAGCTTTTTAGTGCGAAGCGGGGAGTATTTTTATACCGATGATTTGGATAATGTTGTCTGTCTAAAGCCAACAAAATTAAATTTAGTAAAAACCAAGTGCAAAGCAAACAAAGAGGCGATAGAAAAGATAATTTCTGCCCAAAAACCTTTAGAAAAAAAGGTTAAAACTATCAATTTAAGCTCTAATTTGCCAATTGAATTTGATAATAAAATGAGTTTTCTTTTTAACACCTCAAATTATATCATCTTAGGAAACGATACCTATTATGCGTGGAATAAAAAAACAAAAAAATTAATAAAAATTCCAAAACTGCCCGTTACTTGGAGTGTTGGCGATGTTTTAGAAAAAGATGGCTTTATTTATGTTTTACTCACTACCGGAAATATTTATAAGTATGATAAAGATTTTAGCTTTATTTCAAAAAGCGATTTAAAGCCTTACTATTATGGCGATTATGCCAAAAGTTATCATTTAGATAGATACAAAAATTTTATTGTATCAAGATACAAAAATACCTATTATCTTTTTGATAGCAATTTAAATCCCATAAAAGAGATAAAATATGACTATAAGACAAAGAAACACTTTTTTTGGACATTTATAGATGATAGTTTTTATGTGCAAAAAGGCAAAACTCTATTTAAACATAGCTTTAAAAGCAATAAAACAATATCGATACAAATAGATAAAGCCTTTATTAAAACACTGCAAAATCGTATTGTTGTAAAAATTAAAAATAGTTACTACACTTTAGATAAAAATTTAAAAAAGAAATTTTTATTCCATAGCAAGAGCAATTTTTACTTTTTTAACGGCAAAAAGAGTTTTTATGGGGTTAGTTACAATAACGATATATTAAAATGCGAAGGCGATGAGGTTAAAGCAAGTAGTTTTTTAGATAAAAAGTATAATATCGATATTTTAGCCGGAATTGCCGAGTTAAAAGATGAGTTTATGGGTTCAGTATTGGCTTTCATTTCCGATGATAAATTGCTTGAGTATCAAATGTTTGGCAAAACTAAAAATTTAAAAGTGCTTTTAAAAAGAGTTGAAAGCTTTCAAAAGCTTTTTGTTGGCAAAGAGTATATAGTAGCACTTGGCGAATATGCAATCTCTATCTACTCAAAGAATTTAAAATTTATTAAAAAGATAAATTTAGGCTTTGATAGATTTTATAAATTAGATGGTGATAAAGTTTATATAAAAGGGGTTGAAGTTAATTATCTTATCGATTTAAAAACATTTAAACAAAAGCTTATTAAAAAGCTTCCAGCTATTAATAAACAAAATAAAGATTTATACTACTCAAAAACAGATGATTATATCTACTATAAATCATTCGCAACAAAAGCACAAAGCACCATTTTTAAGCTTTATGAAACCAATAAATATATTGTTGCTACTTCTTACAAAAAGGTTTATGTTTACGATAAAAAGTTAAACTTAATTGGCAAATTAGAGTTAGATAATAGAGTAAATGCAACATACTGCACAAAAGATGGGATCTTTTACTATGCTATTTATGATAAAATTTTTAAATATAAATTAAATTTTTAGGAGCATTTTATGGCTGAAAATAAAGAGCAAATAGCGTTTCAAAAATTTATTAACGGCGATTTAGGATTGGCTAAAACATATTGGATTTTTCTTGTTTTAGCATATATTATCTTTAATATTCTTTTATTCTTTGTAACTCAAAGCGGCGAGAGATTTTCTATTTTTTTACTCCTTATTTGCTGGTATATTTATGAGCCTCTTGCACTTATTGCTCTTGCAAGGGCAATAAAAAAGTATCAAGGTAAAAATATTTGGAAAAATCTTGCAAAAATTGCAGTGGTCTTGGCTTGGGCTGGATATGTTATGGGTATATTAAAATTTTTATCCGCTTTTTAAAGAAAATGAAAATAACCACAAAAGCAAACAGCGAATATTTACAATTAGGAGTTGCTTTTATTGTTATAGCCATTGGGCTCTTTTTTGCTCTTGGGCTTTTAGATGCATCTGCAAAAGAGCTTATGGGGCTTGGCAGGTTTTTTGCGTTGGTATTGTTTATATTTGGGGTGGCAAAAATTCATAAATTTCATCAATTTAAACAAGAAAAAGAGGCTGCTTTTGAGATAAAGAATAAAAAAGTAATTTTTAACAATCAAGAATATTTGCTTGAGAATGGATATTTGAGTGTTGAGTTTAAAGAAGAAGATGAGCTTTATAAAGTCTCTTTATGGTTAGAAAAAGATAAAAAGACGATACAAATTTTTGAAGATATTGTATTGAATAAAGATGAAATGCATTCCTTTTTACAACTTATTAAACCGTATAGAAAAACAGATATTTGTTTGGTTGAAAATAAAGAGAATGCAGCAATCAATAAAAAGACAATTGTAAATGATAAAAAAGATAATAGTTCAAAAAATCAAACACTTGAAAAAGATGAGTTAATAATGCTCTTTGATAAAGGATTGATTATTAATAAAAGAGAAATTTTTTATAGTGAGATTGTAAAATTTTTAGCGGAAATGACAGAATTTCATGGTAAGCGATATGTTGATATAGAAATTATTTTAAAAAACAAAGCTAAAATTAAAGAAAGATTAAGCAATCAAAATGACCACGCAAAAGCGCTTTATGCAAAGCACTTTTTTAATTTGCAAGGAAAAATCTCAAAAGATGATTATCCGTGCCCCAAATTAAATTTTTGGTTTGCATTTGTGATATTGCTCCTTATTGGAGCCGGATTTAGCAAAAAATTTGGCTTTATAGCTGTAATAGCGGCGTTTTTTCTTGCGTTTTTTTACTATTTATCTTTAATAGACTTTTTTTACCAAAAAACTATTTGTAAAAAGGTTCAAAATATTATAAAAGAAAGAAGTGGGTATGATAAAATATAGAAGAATAGCACTCTTTAGGTGCTTTTAAATGGATATGTTATGATAATTGCAAAAAAAAGCAGTGAAGAGCTTTTATATAAATCTATTTTTTATGGAACAATAGGAGTTTTTGCATTAATTTATATAGTTTCGGGTAAGCAAAAAATAGATAATATATTTATATTTTCAGCTTTTGTTTTTGCAATTTTTTTAATTTTAAAGGGGATTTGGCATTTTATTGGAATAAAAGAGTGCAAGCAGGAGAGTGAGTCTTTGTTTGATATAAAAAACGATATACTCTATTTTAATAAAAATAAGTTTGATTTGCAAAACTCTTATCTCTTTTTTCATTTAAATGAGTGCGGTGAT
>JALVTH010000033.1 GCA_027036015.1 Campylobacteraceae bacterium | reverse complement strand
CATTTCCCTTTCTCTCCCCTAAATCACTTACATCAAATTTAAAAATAAAATTAGCTGTCTTATCTTCTAACTTAATTTCCATTGAGTTATAAACTTTTTGAGTTTTTATGTAATATAAATCTCTCGTCTTATAAAAAAGCTCTACATCTTTTGAAGAGAGCTTAGCATATATATTTTTCCATCTTGGAGTATTAGCAAACATAATCCCACCGCTTTTATCAAAGAAAGAATGAAAAAATGTATATAGCTTATCATAAATTTCTTCTCTATTTTTCTTAGCAAGAAGTTCATTTTTTATTCTATTTTCAATCTTTTCAAAATGAAGAGATTTTAACTTCATTAAATTTACATAAGCACTATCACCTTCAATTTTTTCACCTATAAACAAATCTTTTAGCAAAGAAAAAAATTTAGTTTCATTATCTTTCATCTACTTCCTTTTTTCTTTTAATTATATATAAAAATTATATAGAGAACACAAAAAATTAAAAGATTTAAATCTAATTTAAATGTTTTTTTTAAGCTTACATTTGCCACAATTGTTTCAAATTTTTCAAAGGGCTTTTAATGAAAGATTATTTAATAATTGGTGCTGGAATTATAGGGCTTGCACTTGCAAGAGAATTAAAAAAAGCTAAACCACAAGCTAAAATTATAATTATTGAAAAAGAAAGTGATGTAGGATTTCATAGCAGTGGAAGAAACAGCGGAGTGCTTCATGCTGGATTTTATTATACATCTTCATCTTTAAAAGCCAAATTTACCAAAGAGGGTAATAAAGAGTTAACTACGTATTGTTTAGAAAATAATCTCTCAATTAATCGGTGTCAAAAGGTTGTTGTGGCAAAAGATGAAAGTGAAGTAAATACGCTTAAAGAGCTTTATAATAGAGGAATAAAAAATGGTGTAGATGTGAGTTTAATTACCCAAGAAGAAGTTGATAAAAAATTTAAAAATGTAAAAACGCATAAATTAGCGCTTTACTCCCCTACTACATCAACAGTAAATCCCGTTGAAATTTTACACCATCTAAAAAAAGAACTCCTTAATAAAGGAGTTGAGATAAAATTTAATACCCCTTTTAAAGAATCAATGAAGTATGATGCAAAAAAAATTATCAATGCTGCAGGATTGTATGCCGATAAAATTGCAAAAAGTTTTGGTTTTAGCAAAAACTACAAAATAATCCCATTTAAGGGAATCTATTTAAAATATGATTTTACAGATAAATTTATCGATACAAATATCTATCCAGTTCCAAATTTAAAAAACCCATTTTTGGGGGTTCATTTTACAATTACTGTTGATAATACAATCAAAATTGGTCCAACGGCAATTCCAGCTTTTTGGAGAGAAAACTACGAGGGCTTTCAAAATTTTAAATTGTATGAATTTATTGATATTATTACAACTGAGGCAAAGCTTTTTTTCTTAAACAGTTTTCATTTTCGCGATTTAGCTTTAGAAGAGATAAAAAAATATAACAAAAAATATTTTATTAACTTAGCAAAAAGTATGGTAAAACAGATGAATGAAAAAGGTTTTCAAAGCTGGAGCAAACCAGGCATTCGTGCACAATTACTTAATATTAAAACCAATGAATTGGTACAAGATTTTGTGGTAGAAGGAGATAAGAAAAGTGTACATATCTTAAATGCGGTAAGTCCCGCATTTACAAGTTCATTCCCTTTTGCAAGATGGGTGGTTCAAAATTATATTCTTTAATTGCCAAAACGAAATTTTAATCCAATATTAGTATTAAAAGAGTGCTTTTTTGGATCTTGATAGATATATTTCATCTCCCAAACCAAAGCTATATCATTTCTAATATTAAGCTCCAAACCGCCACCTGCATTTGTAAAAAGCGACATACCGCTTTGATCTCCTTGAGGATTAGTAACAAATGTAAGCCCTCCTCCAAGTAATAAAAATGGAGTTAAATTGCTTTCATTATCCATTGTCCAAATTAAGTTACCCCCAAGTCGAATAACTGAAGTATTTTCGTTTCTATCTAAATAAGCAACATTTGAAGCAATATCCAAAGCAACCTGGTAAGCATCTACTGCCCAAGGACTTGAGTTGTAAATATTTTGATTATAGCGTAAACCATGCACTGCCGTATTTTCTAAATTTGAGCCTTTAGAATTGGTTTGATAGCCTACAATTGCTGTAACATCTTGAGGATACATGTCATGATCTCCAGCACTTACAATTATTGTTGCTAAAAGGGTGCTTACGAGTAGTTTTTTCATCATTTTTCCTTAAAACCATAAAGGTTTTTTCTTATTATAACCAATTAATACTAAAAAATATATTAAATTAAAATTTTTTTATTAGTTAATATAATTAAAAGTAACTTTCATTTATTGAAGCTCTAACAACTTGAATCCAATAATCTAAAAACTCTTGCTCACTAAAAAGTGTAGTTTTTTGTCCATGACCAGGATATATCACTTTATCTTCTTTCATGAGAGAAACTCGTTTTAAAGAACTTAGCATCTCTTTAGCATTTGAATATGGAAAATCCCATCTTCCAATTGAGCGATAAAATAAAAAATCTCCACTAAACCAAATATTTTCAAATTCAATTACACTGCACCCTGGAGTGTGCCCTGGAAAATGCAAAAACTTAAACTCTACTCCTTCAATTTCGACAATTTCATTTGGTTCAACTTGAAAATCAGCTTTTGAAGGTGGCGTTCCTTGATTGAACGGATCATTTTCTAACATAAAGGCATCTTTTTTTGGACAATAAATTGGAATGTTAAATTTTTCTTTTAACTCTTTGTTACTCCAAACATGATCAAAATGACCATGCGTATTTAAAATAGCTATTGGATTTTTTACATTTTGACTCACCCAATCTACGGCTCCAACTCCAGGATCAATAATAAAATCTTTCTCATCAACGCTTAAAATATAACAATTTGTTTCATACACACCCATTGGCTTAGTTTTTAACTTCATGAGATATAATACTCCTTATGAATAATTTTTATAAAGAAATAGAAACAGCATTACTTAGTAGCGATATTAACCAAAAAGAGCTTATAATTTTAAACGCACTTAAATATATAAAAGCAAAAAAAGCTCTTAAAAGCTATTTGCCAAAAGATATTCAAACACCTTCTTATGCAACCATTTGTAAAATTGTTCATCCAAAAAAACTTCCATCAAGAAAAGATTTTAGCAAAAAAGAAAGCCTTATTGCCCTTTTGCACTCTATTGCACATATTGAATATAGTGCTATTGATTTGGCGTTAGAAGCAATCTATTATTTTAATTTTCAAAATTATGAATATATTTTTGATTGGTTAGAAGTTGCCTTAGATGAAGTGAGGCATTTTAAAATGATACAAGAGCTTTTAAAAGAGTTAAACTCTTTTTATGGAGCATTGCCTGTTCATACTGGACTTTTTGATATTGCAAAAGCATCAAGAGGTAGTTTACTTGAGAGAATGGCAATAATTCCGAGATATTATGAAGCAAGTGGGCTTGATGCGAATCCAAAAATTGTGAGAAAACTAATTCCATTTCAAAAAAACCCAATCATTCCAAAAATAATCGATGCTTTAGAAATAATTTATACTGAAGAAATTACACATGTGCAAAAAGGTGATAAATGGTTTAAATATTTGTGTAAAAAAGATAATGTAAATTTTTTAGAAAAATTTCAAGAAATCATTGTAAAATATAATCTCAAAGCAAGAGCAAATGAATTTAATATTAAAGCGCGCAAAAAAGCTGGATTTAGCTGTGAAGAACTGATTGCACTTGGAGCAAAGCAATGTAATTAAAGGATAAAAATGGAGTATAAAATCCCCTTTTATCGCCCCTCCAAACTTATTGGAGTTGAATTAATAAATCAGCAAATTGATACAATTTGTACTGAAAGTATTAATGCCTTAACAGCAAATTTTTTAGAAAAAGTAAATTACTCTTTTGCGCTCGCTGTTCCTAACCTTTCTTTGGCTACCCATCTTAGTTTTTGTGCAATTGATTTAAAAAGAGGAGATAAAGTTATTACACCTATAAATTCATTTGTTGCTACACCTCATTCTATCAGATTTTTTGATAGTGAGCCAATTTTTGTTGATATTGATTTAAGAACCTATCATATGAATATTGCTTCTTTAAAAAATGCAATTACACAAAATAAAAGCAAAAAACTTCGTGCAATTGTAGTAAAACATTTCGCTGGGCTTGCTCAAGATATCACTCCAATTTTAGAAATTGCAAAAGAAAACAATCTTTTACTCATTGAAGATTTTAGCGACTTTATTGCCATTGATAAAATTAATCTTCAATCTGATATTGCTATTTTTTCTCTTAACTTCCCATTAGATAAAGTCCTGCAAGGAGCTATAATAGTTTTTAAAGATGAAGAAACTTACAATCGTGCAAAACTTTTAAGCAATAATGCAATTGTTCCATCAAATGAAGTTAAATACTTATATGATGTTTTAGATGTAGGATGCGATTATACAATTGATGGAATTAAAGCCTATTTTTTAGATAAATTAATGCAAAAAAGAAAAAACTTTTTATCTAAACGCCTTGAAGTTGCAAAACAATATTTTAAAGAGCTTGCCAATACTCCTCATATTACTTTACCAATAGAAGACAAAAAGCATCAATATGGATTTTTTATTATAGAAATTGATAAAAATAGAGATAGTTTTGCAAAAGAGTTAAAAGCATTAGGAATAGAAGTGGGGCTTCATTATATTCCACTCAATTTTACAACCTATTATAAGCAAAAATATAATTTAAAAGTTTTTAGCTTTCCAAACGCTTTAACAATATATCAAAAAATTCTTTCTTTACCTTGTAATAGTAAATTAAGTCAAAATGAAATTGATTATATAATAAAATCAGTAAAAAAAGTTGCACAAGCTCATGTATGATTCGATTTATTGAACGACTCTTTTTTGCTCCTAAAAAAAGTGATTATATTATTATTGCTCTCCTATTGCCATTTTCATTTATATATGGCTTTTTTGCTCTTTGCAAAAGAGTTTTTAGTAAAGAAAAAAATTTTAATATAAAAATTATAAGTATTGGTAATTTAATTGTAGGAGGAAGTGGTAAAACTCCTTTTGCCATTGCACTGATTAAACACTTTCAAAATCAAAAAAAAATAGCTTACATATCACGCGGATATGGGAGAAAATCAAAAGGTTTTGTCATTGTAAAAGAAGATGGCGTGATAAAAAGCGATGTTTTTAAAAGCGGCGATGAAGCAATGCTTGTAGCACTTGAGTGTCAGTGTGATGTGTTTGTGAGCGAAGATAGAAGCAAAGCAATTGAATATGCTAAAAAAAAGGGTATTGATTTTATTGTATTAGATGATGCATTTAGCAAACCTTTTAAAAAATTCGATATCTTGCTTGAACCAAAAGAGATTAAAAACTATCTTCCATTTCCAGCAGGACCTTTTAGAGAATTTTATTTTTTAAGAAAAAAAGCTCATATTATTGCAAAAGAAGGAAAAGATTTTAAACGTAAAGTTATTATACCAAAGAGTAAAGAGCCGCTTTTATTAGTAAGTGCAATTGCAAATGCTAAAAGACTCAATCCATATTTGCCCTCTAATATTGTTGGCAAATTGATTTTGACAGATCATAGCTTTTTTGATAAAAAACAAATTATCCAAAAAATGAAAGAAGTAAAGGCAAAAAAAATTCTTTGCACACAAAAAGATTATGTAAAACTTCAAAATTTTAAGTTACCTACGCTTATTTTATCGTTACAATTACAAATTAATAAAAACATCTTAAAAAAGATAGAGGATTTTATCAATGGAAAACAAGATTCAAACAGTTCAAACACTACTTGATGCACTTCCATACATTCAAAAATTTCGTGACGATATTATTGTAATCAAATATGGCGGTGCAGCTCAAACTTCGCAGGAACTTAAAGAAAAGTTTGCCAAAGATGTGGTTTTGTTACAACTTGTAGGAATGAAACCTGTAATTGTTCATGGTGGAGGCAAAAGTATTACCAACTTATTAAATGAACTTAATATCCCTACAACCTTTATTGATGGGCAACGAGTTACTAGCAAAGAAGTAATGCGAATTGCAGAAATGGTTTTAAGTGGAGAAGTAAACAAAGATATTGTATCACTGCTTAATTTTCAAGGCGGAAAAGCGATTGGAATTTCTGGAAAAGATGCAAACTTTATGCAAGCAGTAGCAAAAGATGAAACAAAATTTGGTTATACTGGGATAATAAAGCAAATTAACCCAGATATTGTACATAAAATTTTAAATGATGGATTTATTCCTGTCATTGCACCAATTGCAAGCGGTGCAAGCCTTTCGCATCCTGGATATAATATCAATGCAGACTTAGCCGCAAGTAAAATTGCAGTTGCTCTAAAGGCAAGAAAAATTTTATTCTTAACAGATACTCCAGGTGTTTTAGATAAAGAAAAAAATCTCATCCAAACATTAACAATTGAGCAAACTCAAAAACTTAAAGAAGATGGCACTATTAGTGGCGGAATGGTTCCAAAAGTAGATGCTTGCATCGAAGCTTTAAAAGGTGGAGTAAAAAAAGCTCATATTATAGATGGCAGAGTGCCACACTCACTACTCCTTGAAATTTTAACAAGTAGTGGTATTGGAACTTGTATAAGTTTATAAAATAAAAGCAAAACAAATTTTTTTGGTATAATTGCAAAAAATCTTGAAAGAGGAATAAAAAGTGAGACTAATAGAAACTCGAGGAAATGATGGAAAAAAACCAAAAGAGGTTGATTTTTCTTATGCTATTTTAAACCCAATGGCAAGTTTTGGCGGACTTTATGCTCCAAAAGAGTTACCAAACTTTGGAATAGATTTTTTACAAAAACATCTCAACTCAACTTATAAAGAGTTGGCAAAAGATGTTTTGAACAGTTTTGAAATTGATATTGAAAAAGATTTAATTGATCAAGCATTACAACGATATGATCAATTTGATGATGCCAATAATCCTGTTCCTGTTGTTGAAGTAGAAGAGAATCTATTTATTAGCGAATTGTTTCATGGGCCAACACGTGCTTTTAAAGATATGGCTCTCCAGCCTTTTGGTGTAATTTTGTCTGAACTTGCAAAAAAAAGAGGAGAAAAATATCTTATTTTAGCTGCTACAAGTGGCGATACTGGTCCTGCAACGCTGGAAACTTTTAAAAATAAAGAAAATATAAAAGTATGCTGTCTCTATCCAGATGGAGGAACTAGTGATGTTCAACGCCTTCAAATGGTGACAGAAGATGCACCAAATTTAGAAGTTTTAGGTATTAAGGGCAATTTTGACGATGCACAAAATGCACTTAAAGAACTTTTAGCATCAAGTGAATTTAAAAAAATTTTAGAAGAAAAAAACCTCAAACTCTCAGCCGCAAACTCAGTTAATTTTGGACGCATTATTTTTCAAACTATATATCATATTCACAGTTATTTAGAGCTAATTAGACGAAAAAAAATTAATCTTGGTGATAAAATATATCTTAGTGTTCCAAGTGGAAATTTTGGTAATGCACTGGGAGCTTATTATGTAAAAAAAGCTGGGCTTCCTATTGAAAAAATTATCATTGCATCAAATAGCAACAATATTTTAACAGAGTTTATAAATACTGGAAAATATGATTTAAGAAATAAAAAGCTTATTCATACCATCTCGCCAGCTATGGATATTTTAAAAAGCTCAAATATTGAAAGAGTGCTTTTTGATAAATTTGGAGCCAAAAGAACAAAAGAGTTAATGGAAAGTTTAAATAATAATTTATATTATGAGTTGACAAAAGAAGAGTTAGATGAAATTCAATCCGATTTTATGGCTACTTTCACAACCGATGATGAAGTTATGAATGTAATTAGAGAGTATCTCATATCAAAAAATTACTTAATGGACCCACATACTGCCACAAATATTAAGGCGTTTAAGGAAAAAAATGAAAAAATGTTACCTTTTGTAGCATACTCAACAGCAGAGTGGACAAAGTTTAGCCCTACAATTGCCAAAACATTGGGGTTAAATGCAAAAAATGACAAAGAAGCTTTAGAAGCAATATCTAATAAATTTTTTAAAGAAATCACCCCAAAAATTATAAAAATTTTTGAAAAAAAGGTGGTTAATAGCAAAATTATCGAAAAATCTGATATTATTACGGCAGTAATTTCCTTTTTATAATTTTTTTAAAAGGAGTTTCCTTTGAAAGAAAAGACAAAAAAAACAATTTTACCGGCTGCATTGGTGTGTTTTGGTGTTGAGTCTTTATCGGCTTCTATCAATGCTGATGAGACTAAAAGCCTCAACCCTTATGAAGCTGGTTTAATAAAGGCAAAAGTGGAAGATAGGCAGGTAGAAAAGAAAAAAGAAGAAAGCCCAAGGCATGAGCTTAAAAAAAGCCAAAAGCTTTATGAAAGAGAAAGTCAAAATCCAACGATCGTAAAAGAAAAACGAAAAAATCCTCTCAAAAAAACGCAAATCGCTACCAAAGAGATAGAAAAACAAAAAGAAATAGCTCTCC
>JALVTH010000032.1 GCA_027036015.1 Campylobacteraceae bacterium | reverse complement strand
CAAATTGGATTAGAAGAAAATCTTATCCAGTGAAATACATTCGTCCTTTATCTGAAATTTTAAAAATTAAAACTGATGAGTTTTTAGAAGAACTTGAGGAGTTTGTAAAATGATACTTAAAAACCTAACTCAAAACTACTCTACTATTCCAAATGAAATCATTGTTGATACTTCTATATCCTCAGGAGCTTTTAGGCTTTATTGTTATTTAGCGAGCAAGCCTGAAACTTGGGAAGTAAATAATAATGACATTAGAAAGCAATTAAAAATTGGTTCAAATAATTCATTAAACAAATATTGGAAAGAATTAATAGATGCTGGTTGGATAGAAAAAGCAAGACATAAAGATGAAAAAGGAAAATTCACAGGTAAAACTATTCTAATCTTGCATAACAACCGAAATCGCAAAAATTGCGAAAATGGAAAAAATCCATTATCGCAAAAAATCCATTATCGCAAAAATTGCGAAATCGCAAAAAGTGCGAAACATAATAATACTGAATATATTAGTAATACTGATATTAATAGTAATACTGAATATATAAATAAAAAAACTAATATAGAGCCGCCACAAAAATTTTCAATAACTTCCGCTTTAGAAAAATCAGACATTCAACAGCTACTAAATGATTTAAAAGTAGATGAGAGTTTTGTTTATGAGCTTGACAATCATAGAAAAAGCATCAATAAGCCTATTGTGAATATAAAAGCTCTTATAGCTACTTTAAAAGAGATAAGAGAAGCATCAATCAAAACAAAAAGGAGTGCAAATGAAATACTAACAATTATGCAGGAACAAGGCTGGAAGAGCGTTAAAGCTGAGTGGATAAATAATTTAGAGGGTAGAAGCAAAAGCAAAAAAGCTACATCTAAAGGTTTCAATAAAGCTGAGTGGATAAATAATTTAGAGGGTAGAAGCAAAAGCAAAAAAGCTACATCTAAAGGTTTCAATAAAGCTGAGTGGATAAATAATTTAGAGGGTAGAAGCAAAAGCAAAAAAGCTACATCTAAAGGTTTCAATAAAGGCTTTGATGTAGAGAGAGCAAGAGAAGAGTCATTAGCATTTGTAAGAGAGATGGAAGAATTAGAATCAAAAGGAGGTGGATTATGGTAGACAAAGTTAAATTTACTGAATATATGCAGATGTTAGCACTTGCGATAATTAATAGAGAACTTACAAAAGAGGAATTAAAAGCTTATTATTTTGTCTTATCAAATAGACTTACTTTAGAAGAGATAAGAGATGCAGTAATAATTCTATTGAATGAATGGAAATATAGCTATCTTCCAAAACCGCAACAAATAATTGAATCATTAGAAAAAAAAGAAAACGAGGTGGATTTGTGGGTTGAAAAAGTATGGGATATTTTACTAACCCATGCAATTATAACAGGTAAGAAAAAAAATCTCAAGCCTAATAACAAAATAGTTGAGGAGGCTTTAGAGATTGTAGGTGGATGGAATACATTTGTGGATTATACGCAGTTTAGCTGGAGCGAAGAGGATTTAAAAAGAAGAGCTTTTATGGAGAAAAAATTTAAAACTACTCTTAGAAATATCTATTACAAAACAAAAAGAGAAAAACTTTTAGGAGAGATAGCTCCTGCTTTGTCTCAAAAGACGCAAGAAAAATTATTACCTAAGATGAAAAAATTACTATCAAATGCAGTAAAAAGGATAGCAGGATGACAACAAGAGAAATAGCAAAAATAAACGAGAAAAAAGTTTTTAAAGCAATTAAAAGACTTCCTAAACAAGATGAGTATTTTGTAGCAAGTTTAACTGAGCTTGCAAGAGTAGCACAAATACCAAAAGGTTCTATCCGTGCTGCAGTAAAAAGACTTGAGAAAAAAGAGATGATAGAGGTTAAGCAAAGTGCAGGACTTTTTGGAACTATGCAAAAAAGAGGATTTAGAATTTTAGGGAGTGAAAAATGAAAAATGAATATTTAATTCTTTATGCGATTGTTGATATGTTTG
>JALVTH010000031.1 GCA_027036015.1 Campylobacteraceae bacterium | reverse complement strand
GAGACTAAAATGAAAAGAGTAACAGTGACTTTTGAATTTGATACTTCAAAGCAGGAGAAAGTATTTAGAGCAAAACTTTTTGAGTTAGCGCAGATTATGAAAGCAAAGTTTAAAAGATATGAAAGCAAAGGAGTAAAAAGTGGGAATAGCGGTGTTTTTAATAGCAATGTGGGTATTGCCTTGGGCGGTCCTAAAAGCATATGAAATTTACAAAGTGAAAAAAAACAAAAAGTGGAGTAATGAGCCAGTCGAGCACATAGATTTGTGGGATTATCCGTCAAATTTTTATAAAAGGAGATGAAATGAAATATCAGGTGTTTTTAAAAACAAAAGACAATCAAATGTGTAGCAGAACCGTAAAAGCAAAAGATGAAAACGAAGCAAAAATCAAAGCCCTAAACGAAGCTAAAAGGTTTTACGGGCTTGATTTTGCTGTGTTTAAAATTTTTCAAGAAAGGTCTTAAAATGAATCAAAAAAATAATAACACAAAAAAAGAAAAAAAGCAAATTAAAGTTGATGAGAAATTAAGAGAACTTGAAAGAAAAGAACGAGAGAATTATTCATCTAAAAGCTGGAATATTAGAACATCCGGCGGATTTTATAACTGGTAAGGAGAGAAAAATGAGTGGAATGAGAAATAAAACTTTAAAAGATGTAGTGACAAGAGCAATTCTAAATAAAGAGAAATGGGATAGAAGCAAATTTGTAGGAGCAAGTGAGATAGCTGATTGTCCTTTAAAAATTTATTTTAACAAAATAGGCAAAAGTGAATTTAAAGGTAATGGTAAAACAGAAAGAGGAAGAGCTGTTGAGATAGCTTTAATCTCTTTACTTAAAAAAGGCGGGCTTGACATTAGATACCACGACGGACATGTAAATCATCAAAAAGAAATCAAACATCCTGATTTTCCTGTTATGGTCCATCCTGATGGGATTATCTACCAATACAATAAACCTTATGCAGTTTTAGAGGTTAAAAGTGTTGGAAGCGAATATTTCAGAAAAATTAAAGAGCCTCTAAATTCCTGGGTAGTTCAGACAAGGTTTAACGCTTATATGGCGGGGCTTAAAAAAGCAGTTTTAGTTGCGGTTAATGCAAGTGATTTAGAAGATATAAAAGAGTGGGAATTTGATGCAATGGATGAGACAGAAGCACTTGCACTGCTTGAAAAAGCAAAAAAGATAATGACAGCGGTTGAAATGGGGATAGAGCCATTTGCCCAGCCGAGAGAGGATAGATGTAAATGGTGCGAATTTAAAAATGAGTGCAGTAATGTATGGGAGCCTAGTGAAGAAGCAAAAGAAAAAGAGGTTGAGACAGATGAAGTAAAAGAACCACTTGAAAAATTAAAAAAAGCAAAAGAGCTAAAAGATGAGGCAAAAGAATTAGAAACCCAGGCAAAAGCACAAATTCTAAATACTGCAAAAAAATATGAGGCAGCTAAGTTGAGAAGCGGAAATTTATTAGCAATAGTTGAAACCAGAAGAGCTAGAGTAACAATAGATACAAAAAAACTTTTTGCTCAGCACCCTGAAATAGATAAAAGCAAATATGAAAAAGTCGGAAAACCTGTTGTAGCAATAAAATTAAAGGAGGCAAAATGAGTAATTTAGTTCCGCAAAATTTTACAGAAAAAATGCAATATTGTGAAGTTTTAGCAAAAAGTAATTTAGTTCCAAGCGGTTTTAGAGGCAAAAAAGAGGATATTTTTGTAGCCATTGATTTTGGATATATGATAGGTCTTAATCCTATGCAAGCACTTACAAATATTGCTGTTATAAATGGAAGACCCTCTATTTGGGGTGATGCAGCTCTTGCACTTGTAAAAGCAAGCGGAAAGCTTGAATATATAAAAGAGTATTTTGAAGATGATAATACCGCAGTTTGTGAGGTTAAAAGAAAAGATGAACCAGTTGCTGTTATTAGAAAATTTAGCTTTGAAGATGCAAAACAAGCTGGACTTTTAAATAAAGGTGGAACTTGGAAACAATATCCTAAAAGAATGCTTCAAATGAGAGCGAGAAGCTGGGCATTAAGAGATGCTT
>JALVTH010000030.1 GCA_027036015.1 Campylobacteraceae bacterium | reverse complement strand
AAAGGTAAAAATTGAAACTATGTTAGAAAATTTAGTGATGAGGAGTATGAAAAGAAAAAAAAAAAACAAAATAAAAAAATAAAAAAAAAAGATAAAAAAAAAACAAAAAAAAAAGAAAAAACAAAAATAAAAAAAGAAAAAAAAGAAAAATTAGAAAAAGAAAAATTAAAACAAAAAGCAGTAATCACAATTAAAAAAACGCAAAAAAAGCTTAGTAAAGTTACACAAGAAGCAAATAAAAAAATTAGTAAAATAAAACGTCGTAGCAAAGCAATTGTAAAATTTGCTTCAAAAAAACTACAAGAAAATACAACTGCAAAAGAGTATCAAAGTAAAAAAATTAAAGTTGTAAAAATTAAACGTGTTTTACAAAAACGCCAAAAAATTAATAATAAAGTAGCTTTAACAAAATTTAAAAAACCAAAAGAGATTAAACACTTTAAAAAGAAAATTCAAGTAATTGCAACTGCTTATACTTCTCATCCAGGACAAACTGATAAAACTCCATTTTTGGCAGCTTGGAATAATAAAATTAAACCAGGTATGAAAATTATTGCAGTTTCTCGCGATTTGATTAAAAAGTATGGTTTAACCAATGGGAAAAAAGTAAAAATTCAAGGACTTCCAGGACTTTATACTGTTAGAGATAAAATGAATAAAAGATTTCGAAGTAGAATTGATATTTACATGGGGCTTAATAAGAAAAAAGCGCTTCAGTGGGGTAAAAGAAAGATTGTTCTTTATATTCAATAAAAGCCCAAGTGGGCTTTAGCCAAAATATCTTGCATGCTCAATTTTGATGCAATGGTTTTGTACCACTTTAATTCCATTTTCTTCAGCTAATTTTGCAGCTTCGTTATTCACAATTCCAAGTTGAGTCCAAAGCACGTCAACATCGCCTCTTTTAATTGCAGCTTCAGCAACAGCTAAAACAGCTTGTGGTTTTCTAAAAACTACTACAATATCAACTTTATGAGGTATCTCTAACAAACTTCTATAAACTTTTTGTCCTAAAATTTCATCTTCTTTTGGATAGATTGGAAAAACATTGTATCCAGCTTCTATCATATATTTTGTTACTTTATGGCTATCTTTTTGGGGATTTGGAGAAGCCCCTACAATTGCAATATTTTTATATTTTTGTAAAATTGTTTGAATCTCTTCACTATTTGCATTAATGGTTGGAAATTCACACTCCATACTTTATCCTTTTAGTGGTATAATTCCCTCAATTGTATCATAAAAGCAATAAGGAAACTCAATGATAAATTTTGAAGATGTCAAAAAAGCCTACAAAAGAGTAAAAAAGGTAGCACACAATACTCCTTTAGCTTATGCTCCAATGCTTAGCCAAAAATATGGCTATGAAATTTATCTTAAAAAAGACAATTTGCAAGTTACAGGTTCTTTTAAGCTAAGAGGAGCTTTTAATAAAATTGCAACTTTAATTGAAGAGGGTAAAAAAGGCGGAGTTGTAGCAGCAAGTGCAGGAAATCATGCTCAAGGAGTTGCTTTTAGTGCTCACTATTTTAATATAAAAGCTACAATTTTTATGCCAGAATCAACTCCGCTTAATAAAGTGCAAGGTGTTAAAAGTTATGGAGCAAGAGTTGTTTTAAAAGGAGCAAATTATGATGAAGCCTATAACCATGCAATAGAGTATGCAAAAGAGCATAATTTAGAATTTGTTCACCCTTTCGCTGATGATGATGTCATTGCTGGACAAGGAACAATTTATTTAGAAATATTTAAAGAGATAGATGATTTAGATGCAATTGTTGTTCCAGTTGGTGGTGGAGGATTAATTAGTGGAATTGGAGTTGCTGCAAAGGTACTTAATCCTCATATTAAAGTAATTGGCGTAGCCGCTAGTGGAGCTCCTGCAATGGCAAAATCTTTTAAAGCCAAAAAAGCTCTCTCAACAAAAAGTGTTAAAACAATTGCTGATGGAATTGCTGTTAAAAATGCTTCACCTATGACACTTGAATATATTTTACAATATATAGATGATATTTTATTAGTAAATGATGATGAAATTGCAAGTGCTATTTTGTTTTTGCTTGAGAAACAAAAACTTTTAGTAGAAGGTGCTGGAGCTGTAGGAATTGCTGCATTAATGCATAAAAAACTTGATTTCTTACCTAAAAATGCAAAAATTTGTATATTACTTAGTGGTGGAAATATTGATGTAACAATGCTTTCTCTTATAATTGAGCGAGGGCTTGTAAAAACGTATCGAAAAATGAAATTAGTCGTTACTCTTATTGACAAGCCAGGTGCTCTTGAAGGATTTGCAAGTTTAATGCGAAAAGCCAATGCAAATATTGTTCAAATTGGATATGATAGAACATCAACAGATTTAGAATTTGGTGATGCACTTGTTAGCGTTGCACTTGAAACGAAAGGAAAAGAGCATCAAGAAGAAATTAGAAAGCTTTTACAAGAACACGGTTATAAATTTAAAGAGGAGCATTGATGCAGCTTATTGCAATTGATTTGGGCTCAAATACTTTGCAAGTTACAAAATTTGATTGCCAAAAAAAAGAGATAACTGCAAGCTTTTTAGCAACTGTTAGGACTGCCCAAGATTTACATAAAACAAAAAAAATTTCAAATGAAGCAATACAAAGAATTATTACAGCCTTAAAAAGAGCTCAAGAAAAAATTGATTTTAAAAACATCCACATTAAGGCTGTAACAACTCAAGCAATGCGCGTAGCACTAAATGCCAAAGAAGCAATTGAATCTATTAAAAATGCAACTAATATTGAATTTCAAATCATTAGCCCTCAAAAGGAAGCAATCTTAACGCTTGAAGCAGTGAAGTTTCGCTTAGAAAAGCTGGATATCTTACAAAATTTTGTTTTAGTTGACATTGGAGGAGCATCGACTGAGATTAGTTTTTATATCGATGATAAAGTTTATGCCCAAAGTTTTGATTTTGGTATTGTTACAGTTGCAAATAGCACTAACTCATTAGATGAGATTCCAATGTTTATTGAAGAAAAACTTCAAGCTATAAAAAAGTTTGTCTCATCATTTGAACTTGATAAATTAATTTTTTGTGCAACAGCTGGCACTCCTACTACAATTGCAGCCTTAAAACATAATTTAAATTATGAAAGCTATGATGCTAAAATCGTAACTGGAACGAAACTTTTTTATGATGAACTTGATTTTTATTTGCATAAACTTTTAGCTATGGATATTAAAGAACGCCAAATAGCTGTTGGCGTTGGAAGAGAAGATTTAATTTTAGCAGGAGTTATTATCTTTCAAAAAATTTTTGAGATTTTACATAAAAAAGAAGTTATAGTAATTGACGATGGATTAAGTGTTGGGGTAGCACTTCAAGAGTGCCAAAATTTTATGCAATATTAGTATAAACCTTTTGCACATCATCATCTTCTTCTAATTTTTCTACTAAATTTACAATCTCTTCACTTGCTTCATCACTTAATTCAATTGGCGCATTAGCAATATATTCAACATTTGCTTTTTTCACTTCAATTCCATGCTTTTCTAAAGCTTTTGAAAGCTCTCCAAATGATTTAAACTCCCCATAAATTCTAATAATTTTCTTATCTTCTCCATTTTCTTGAGGAAGAACATCTTCTTCTACTTCTTCTAAACCATAATCAATCAAATCAAGCTCTAACTCTTCTAAATCTAAATTCTCATCATAGTCAAACTCAAAAACTGCTTTTTTAGTAAAAATGTAATTGAGTGAACCCGATGGTAAAAGCTCTGCATTATTTTTTCTTAAAATCGCTTTAACATTTGCTACAGTTCTTGTTGAATTATCGGTTGCGCACTCAATGATAAGTTGCACTCCATGAGGCGCTTTTGCTTCATAAGTTATCTCTTTTAAATCTTTTGCATCTTTTTCAAAAGCTCTTTTGATAGCTCGCTCAATTAAATCTTTTGGCATATTTTGCGCTTTTGCATTCATTATTGCTGTTCTTAGCTTTGCATTCATTTCTGGATCTGGAGAACCACCTTGTTTTGCTGCAATTGTAATCATCTTTCCAAGCTTTGGAAATAGACGCGACATTGTTCCCCAGCGCTTTAGTTTTGCCGCTTTTCGATATTCAAAAGCTCTACCCATTGATTGCTCCTATTAAAAAGTTAGTGCAATTATACTCTTTTTCTTATAAAATATCTTTTTTTAATCTGTTAAAAGCCTCTTTTAAATCTTTAAGTGTGGCTTTATCTTCTAAATCTTTATAATAAGTATAAATCATTTTAAAGCCTTTTTGCACATCTAAACGAATATAAGCTCTTGGAAAATTTGAAGTTGTTTTTTGAGGAACATTATAAATGCTATTGCAAACTATATTATTTTTATATCCTAAATGGAGTCTAAAGGGACAGTTATTATTAAATGGATAAAGTTTTTTTAGTGCTTTGTGTAAAGGTGAATTGAGGGAAGGAGTATATGCTAAGCAAGGAATTTTAGTAATATTTTTATCATAAAAGGTTATCCTTGCTTTATAAGGACTCTTGCAAGAACTTAGTAAAAAAAAGCTACAAACGAGGAACACGATATTCTTTAAAGACATTTTCTTCGGCTTCTTTAAGTAACTCTTTTGCACCACTCTCAAGCATCAGTTGAGCAAGTTTTACCCCCAACTCTTTTGCTTTTTCTTTTTTGGCTTGCAGCGCTTTTTTCATTATTTTTTTTCCATCAACTGTGCCAATTAAAGCTTTTATTACAACTTCCTCACCAATTATAGAAGCATTTACTGCTACTGGCGAAGAGCATCCAGCTTCTATTGCTTTTAGAAAATCTCGCTCTAACGTTGTGCAAAAAAAGGTATCTTCATCATTAAGTGCTGCTGCTACTTCTTTTGCAAGAGAATTTTCTTTTACAATTTCAATTCCAAGTGCTGCTTGCCCCATTGGTGGAATCATAAAATCTAATTTATGAGAATAGTTTACTTCATCAATTAAATTGAGCCTTTTTAATCCAATATAGGCTAAAATGATTGCATCATACTCGCCCTCTTTTAATTTGCGAAGCCTTGTATTAACATTGCCTCGCAAATCTTTCACAAACAAATCAGGTCGTTTGTGTAAAATTTGCATTTTTCTTCGTAAACTTGTTGTTCCAACAATTGCCCCACTTGGTAACTCATCAAAACTCTTATACTTTTGTGATAAAAAAAGATCACTTTGATCTTGGCGTTTTGTAATTGCTGCAAGCTCTAAACCTTCTGGAATAAAGGTTGGCACATCTTTAAGTGAATGCACAGCCATATGAGCTTGACTAGCAAGCATTGCATCTTCAAGCTCTTTAGTAAAATGTC
This sequence comes from Campylobacteraceae bacterium, assembly GCA_027036015.1. Lineage (GTDB taxonomy): Bacteria > Campylobacterota > Campylobacteria > Campylobacterales > Sulfurovaceae > JAADEQ01. The sequence goes on along the minus strand of JALVTH010000030.1, from coordinate 35,582 downwards.
CTTTTCCACCAATTAAAGCCAAAGGTTTATTTAAAATCTTATCACCTTTGCTTGTCATTTTATTAATAATTACTTTAATATCACTAAACTTTTTTTCTATTAACTCTTTCACATGATAAGCTTGCCATAGAGCAAGCTGACTTTGCCTTGTTGCAATGATTAACTCTTTAGTCACGGCTTTTTACTTTTTAAGATATTTTTGATAGCTTTTTGGATCTTTTTGAAACTCTCCATCTATATAAATAGTTGGAGTTCCTCTTAACATTATATGATTACCCTTATCTTTATCACTTGCTATAGCTTTTTTAATCTCTTCTTTATCAATATCTTCTTTTTTGATATCAAGATTAAATTGTTTTTTAATTGCCGCTAATACTTTTGTCTCATTTGTTTCACGAATATTAATATTTAATTTATACATTTTCATTGCATCATCCATTTTGCCTTGCTTTTGCAATACTTCCATCACTCTTGTTAAAATACCACTTACTGGATGAATTCTTGTTAATGGCATATGGTAATAATATAAAGCAAATGTATCTGGATGTTTTTTTACTGCATCATAAATTGGTGGAACATATCTTTGGCAAAATGGACATTGAGGGTCACTAAAAACAACAATTTTATGTTTTGCATCTTCTTTTCCAGCTACTAAATGTGATTTATCATAATAGCTTGCATCCATTTTTGGGCGAATATCATTTTTTATGAGTTTATGATTTTTAAAATCGTACAAATCCATCGAAACTAAGCCCTCTTTTTCATTTACTAAGATAGTTTCTGGATATTTATCCTCTTTACCTCGAATTACTAAATCCATCACAAACAAATAAGCAGTCCAATTTTTTAAGTTTTTAAGAGGTCTTTTTTCAATTAACTCAACACCTTTAACTTTAATTTGTGGATTTCTGATTAAATCTTTTTTTACATAATCTTCCAAATTAAAACTTGCGCTTGCTATGAGTGTGGTTGCTATCATCGCACTCGATAATTTCTGCATCAATGACATCATCTTCTCCTTTGTAAGTTGTATAATCAAATTTTTTATGAGACATTGTAGCAAAGAATCTTAAATAAAATGTGTAAAGTAGTAAAATTATCCCTAAAATATCGCTTAAAACTCCAGGAATAATAAGCAAAATTGCACCCATTATATAAGAAATTGCCGCATTTTGTGCGCTAAAAAGATCAAATTTTTGCAGTGCAATTTGGTTAAAAGTATCCATTATGGCATAAGGAGAGAGGCGAAGTAAAAGTGCACCAATTAGCGTTGTGCCAATAACCCACGCCGCACTCCATCCAAAACCAATAGTAATTCCAACTTTAATAGAGAGTAAAAGTTCTGCAATAAAATAGAGTAAAATAAAAATCATTTATTTAACTTTTCTTTGAGTTTATCAAGCACTTGCTCAAAACTAATCTCTTCTTTTTCTAAACTTTTTCTATCAACAAGCTCAACTTTATTCTCACCAATCTTTTTACCAACAATAATTGCATATGGAATCCCAAGCAATTCAAAATCATTCATCTTAAAGCCAAAGCGCTCTTTTCTATCGTCAATTAAAACTTCAATCCCTTCTTTTTGCATTACTTCATAAAGTTCATTCGCTTTAGTTAACTCTTCTTCTTTTTTCACGTTAGAAATAATTATTTCTACTTCAAATGGTGCTACAGTTACTGGCCAAATTGGACCTTTGTTATCGTGATGCTGTTCTATAATTGCTGCAAGTAGTCTTGAAACACCAATTCCATATGTTCCCATTTCAAAAGGTTTTAATTTGCCATTTTTATCCAAAAACTCAGCTTTTAGTGGCTTAGAATAGCGCGTACCAAGTTGAAAAATGTGCCCTACTTCAATTCCTTTTGTAAAACTAAGCTTTCCTTTTTGACATTTTGGACAAATATCACCCTCTTTTACCTGGGCAATATCTTTATATGTTAAATCAAGTTTGGTCAAATCAACTCCAACATAGTGATAATCTTTCTCATTTGCTCCACTTACACAGCAGTTTTCACCCTCTAACTCTTTATCAGCAACTACTAAAATATCATTTGGCAAATCTTTTAATCCTAAAAATCCAGGAACAAGTCCCAATGCTTCAAGCTCACTCGCTTCTACATCAAGTAATTCATTTGCATCAATTACATTTTGTGCTTTCACTTCTTGCAACTCATCACTTCCTCTAAGAGCAAATAGAACAATCTTTTCAACTCCACCATCAAAAAGCGCTTTTTTTGCAACAATTTTTACTATCCAGTAAGGCTCAATATGTAAAAATTTGCTTAAATCTTCAATCGTGCTAACATTAGGAGTATAAAACTTTCCAAAAGTCATTTCTGGTTTTTCTTCTGGTGCTTTAGGAGCAACTCTTTTTGCTGCTTCAATATTGGCTCCATAATCACAACTATCACAAACTACTATAGTATCTTCACCACTATTTGCTAACACCATAAACTCTTTTGAACCGCTTCCTCCAATTGCACCACTATCTGCTTCTACAATTCTAAAATCAAGCCCCATTCTTTTAAAAATAGTGCTATAGGTTTTTTCCATTTTATTAAACTCTTTAAGCATATCTTTATAGCTTTCATGAAAGCTATATCCATCTTTCATAATAAATTCGCGCCCTCTCATTAAACCAAAGCGTGGTCTAATCTCATCGCGAAATTTTGTTTTGATTTGATATAAATTAAGTGGCAATTGTTTATAGCTTTTTACGTAACTTCGAACCAAATTTACCATCATCTCTTCATGGGTAGGACCCAAAACAAATTCTGCATCTTTTCTATCGCGAAATCGCAAAAGCTCTTTACCATATTTTTCATATCGTCCAGATTCAATCCAAAGCTCACTTGGCGTAACGAAAGCTAAATCAACTTCTTGACATCCAGCTTTATCTAACTCCTCTTTTACAATTGCTCTAATCTTATCAAGCACCCTCTTTCCTAGTGGCAAAAAATTATAAAGTCCAGCTCCAACACTTTGAATATATGAGCCGCGAAGTAAAAAAATATGACTTGGCAAGGTTGCTTCTGCAGGAGTTTCCTTGCTTGTATAGATAAATGCTTTTGAAAATCTCACTTTTTATCCTTTCTTTCAAATAAAAATATCTCTTGTATGGCTTCAGTTAACAAACTCCCCTCTTTCTCTTTTGAAAGAGCTCTTAAACGCTTTGTTGGATTATGTAAAAATTTATCAAAAAGCTGCTCGCCAAAATGAAGGATGTTTTTTTCATACTCTTTTGGCAAAAAGCCTTTTTTTATTACTCTTTTAGTCTCTTCTTGAACAATTTCTTTAATAAAAAGGCGCATTTGTTTAATAAAAGGTTCAACTCTTAAAGCTTGCATATATTTAAAAAACTCATCAGTAAAGTTTTCGACAACTTCCATTGCAATGTAAGCTTGCTCTTTCCTAAGAGCGTGGTTTCTTTTAGAAATTTCTTGTAAATCATCAATTCGATAGATTTTAACATCTTCTACTGGAATTTCATCATCTATATCTCTTGGAATTGCCATATCAAACCAAAGGCGTTTAATGTTTTTTTCTTCTACCATCTCTTTTGTGATAATGGGATCTTTTGAAGCCGTTGCACTAAAAAGTAATCGATATTTATTAAGATAGTATGGAATTTTATCAAAAGTTCCTACTTTTACATTTTCTCCAAGTTCACTTGCTAAAGTAAGAGCCTTATTTTTATTTCGCGAAACCAATAAAACATCAGCTCCTAAACGCAAAAGATGTTTAGCTGCAAGGCGCCCCATCTCTCCTGTTCCAATGACAACGCCAACCATTCCAGATAAAGAGCTAAGCTCCTCTTCTGCTTGCGCAACGGCAACTGATGCAATAGAGATTGGATGCTCAGAGATATTCGTTACATTTCTAACCTTTGCAGCACATCTAATACCAAATTGTAAGAGTTTTCCAAGTTCACTCCCAGCTGTTTTGTTTTTTAATGAAAGATTATAACCCTCTTTTACCTGCCCTGTAATTTGTGCTTCTCCTACAACCATTGAATCAAGTGAAGAGATAACACTAAAAAAGTGTTTAATTGCTTCTTTATTTTCGTAGCGTTTTGCTTTTTTTTCCAATTCATAAAAATTTACATTTTTATGTTTACTTAAAAGCCCTAAAATTGCATGGTATGTTGCAAATTCATCTTTACTGGCAGTTACAATTTCGACTCTGTTGCAAGTATTAATTACAAATGCTTCAACAATTGAATCAAATTCGGTTAAATAGTTTAAAAACTCTTTTATCTCTTCTTGGCTATGAAAAGCAATAGCTTCACGCTCTTGGAGTGAACAAGTTTTATAATTAAAACTTACAATTTGATAATACACCTAAAAACTCCTATTAACCATCTCATAAGCTATGGCTTCTAAATTTTTTTCTCCAGCTTCTTTCATAAGGGCAATTGCTTCGTTAATTAAAGTAAGTGCTTCTTTTTTGGCTTTTTCTACAATGCCATACTCTTTCATTTTTTGCAAAATCCACTCTTGTTCTTTTTTATTTAAACTCTTTTTATGCAACGATTGAAGATATTTTTTTTCATCTTTTTCTAACGCGTTATATAAATAGATATAAGGTAAAGTGGTTTTGCCTTCTTTAAAATCATTGAAAGCTGGTTTTCCAAGAGTTTTACTATCGCTTATTATATCTAAAATATCATCAATCATTTGAAAAGCAATTCCAAGCTTTCTTCCATAATCTTTAAATATTTTTGGATTTTTTTTAGCTAAAATTGCTGCCGACCAAGCTGCTGCTTCAATTAAAGCTCCCGTTTTTTCATAAAGCATTTGCTTATAAAGTGCTTCATTCACATTAAAACTTTGTGACAAAACAACATCTTTTCGCTCTCCAATACTAAGAAGCACAACTGCATTTGAAATAATTTTTGCAATCTCTTTATCAAGATCAACAAGTTCATAAAAGGCTTTTGAATAGAGAATATCTCCAATCATAATTGCACTTTTGTTTCCATAGAGTGCATTAATTGATGCAACTCCTCTTCGCATTAGAGCTTCATCTATCACATCATCATGAAGCAAGCTTGCAGCATGAATCATCTCTATAATTGCTGCAGCTTTAATAACCAAAATTCCATCACCAGCAATTTCAAGCATTAATTTAGCTCTTAATCTCTTTCCAGCTGGAATTTTTTTTATAATTGCAATTACTTCTTTATCATCTAAACTCTCGATAAATTGTTCAATTTTTCTCTCAACTGCTTCTAATGCTCGCACTAAAAATCCTTATTCACTTTGCGTTAGAATATTGCCAACCGTTTCAATAAAAAGCGAATTAAGTCTATTTTCATAATCTTTTGAATCTTCAAAAGGAAAACCTGGAACTCTTTTTTCATACTCTTGCTCTAAATTATGTTCTTCTAAGATCTTTTCAGCCAAAGCAAGTCTAGCAAACATCTTTTCAAGCTCTTGCATAACGATATTTTCATTTGCGTTTTTAATAATTGATAAAAAATTCTCTTTTGGGGTAGAAGTTAAAAAATCGTCATCATCTCTAAAAAGATTCATCACTCATCCTTTATTAATTTTAATTTTGAATTATAGCACTAAAGTTTTAATAATCCATACCCTCTTTTGCACTTGCTAAAGTTAAAGCAAAATGCAATTTTACTCCATTAGCGACTAAAACTTTATGTGCTTCATAAATCGTTGTTCCCGTTGTTATTGTATCATCTATTAAAATTGCTTCAATATCTTTTAATCCATTATAGACAAAATTTCTTGGATGTGTCAAACGAAATTCAAGCGATTTTCCAGCGTAAGAGACTCTATTTTGCGCCTTTAAAGCATTGTGCATTGGAGTTAAGTTTTTAGCTCCTTTTGCACCAAAATGGGTTAAAAGCGCAATGTTGCTAAAACCTCTTTGCACATTTTCGTCAATTCCAATTAAATAAATCCTGTTTTTAAAACTTTTGGCATATTCGGCTAAGAAAGCTTGAAAAAAACGCTTTGCCAAATATTTATAAACACGATAACCACTTAAATGATATTTACTTTTAATAATATCTGCAATTAAATAGTAATCAAAAAAACTTATAACTTCTAAATTGCCAACTTTTCTTGTAACAATTTCTGGAGTTAAAAGCTCTTTTGTGCAAGTTTCGCAAATTGCATTTATACAAAGATCCCCACAACTAAAACATCGCATCTTTTAACTTTATTTAATTATTTTTTGTTATATTTTGCCAAAATTATACTAAAGGATAATAGAAATGATGCCATTTTCTGATGAAGACCTCTATATTGCAGTAAAAAACTATCTTCCAAAAATTGAAGAATATGTTAAATCACACCAAGGAACGATGAAGTTACTGGGAGTAAAAAATGGAGTTATCTATATTGAACTTGGTGGCACATGCAATGGATGCTCAATGAGCACAATGACAACTAAAATGGTGGTTCAAAGAAAATTGAGAGAACTTATCCATCCAGAGTTAGTTGTTGAAAGCATTTTCCCAGGTCAAGAAGACTCTTTACCAAAAGATCTCTATAGAGCTTAATATTTGGTAAAGAAAAACCATCTTTTTTGAAACACTCTATTTTTATAGCTATATCGTAAAAGCACCTCATATCTTTTAGCCCTTTGTAAGGGGCGAAGAGGTAAAAGAATTATTTGATTAAATTCTAACTTTTTTGCTTTATCGTTACCTTTTGTAACAATTTTTGAAAGCACTTCTTTTTTTTGAGAAAAAAGCTTAAATTGCTTTACTTGAACCTTTTTAAAATAAAATCTATTAAAAATAACGCTTATTGCAAAACCTCTTATTTTATTTGTAAATAAAGGAGTCTCTTTTACTAAAGTTAAAGGGACTCCTTTTTGCCCATTATATGGACAAATAATTAATTTTTTTGATTTTTGACTTACTTTATTTATTGCATCGTAAAAAGAAGCAAAATTTAAAGCTTTATTCTTAGCACAAATCAAAACTTTGTCTAATTTTCTTGCTTTTTTACACAACTTATTAAGCTTTGAGTTTGAAAGATCATAAACAAAAACTTCATTTACTTTTGCATAACCAATAATATCCACTCGCTCATCTAAAAAAGAGATGCGATGATAGATAGTTGATAAAAGCTGATTGATTGAATCTTTGTAAGAGAGATTATAAAAAGAGATGTTTTCGTTCACGGCAATGGTATTCATTTTTGCTTTTTCTAAACGATTCCAAGGAGTTTTTGCAAAAAAATAGGCTTTTTTTGGAGTTTCAAAATGGCTAAAGAGATGATTTTTACTCAGATAAAGAGCATGTTTTTTGGCTGCATAGTTTAATTTTTGATTCATTTTTAAAGGTGCTGCTCCACATTTTTGACGTAAAGTATTTAAATACTCTAAAGCATTTGCTTGAGCTATAACAAAAAATAAAAAACTACCCACAATATTTTTTAATACCATTTAAGCTTCTTTAGTTTTGTATGCTAAAATAATAGCAATTTTATCATAAGGTTGGTAATATGCGATATAGCTATGCTCTATTTGCTTTGCTTTTATTAGGATGCTCATCCAAAAATCCCGAACCTTCTTTAGATTTATGTGGAAAAGATGGCTATTTTTGTTATCATAAAATTAATTTTGGCAAAAGCAAAGGAGCAGATTGGGAACTTGGGGTAAAAGATGGCTGCACGACTGCAGAAGGCGAATTTACTAAAAATTATGCCCTTTCTTCAAGCTCTAAAGCATATTTTGATGGCTGGATTTTAGGACGTAGCAAATGTAAACAAATTTTGCCAAATGAAGGAACTATTCAAGAAGAGATTAATAGCAAAAAAAGAGCCGAATATGAAATTATGAAACTTAAAATGCAAAAAGAACTCCAATCGATTGATTCAAATAAAACAAATAACAGGGACATTGAAGAAAATATTGTCAACTCCCTTATGCCAAGCAACAATAATGAAGCAATAGAGAGTGAATATTAACTCTCTTTACCAAAAATTTCATCTACTATTGAATTAACATAATCTCTTGCGTTAAATCGAACTAAATCTTGAGGTTTTTCTCCTATTCCCATATAATAAATTGGCATTTTAAGCTCATTTGCTATTGATAAAAGAGCTCCTCCCTTTGCTGTTCCATCTAATTTTGTAACGATAATACCATCAACTCCAACGATATCATTAAAAGCTTTAGCTTGATTAATAGCTGAGCTTCCTTGCGTTCCATCTAAAATCAAAAGTTTTCTATGAGGAGCCCCACTTAAGGCTTTATTTGCAATTCTAACCATCTTTTGAAGCTCTGCTGCAAGATTTTTTTGCGTATGAAGCCGCCCAGCCGTATCAATAATTACTCTATCAATATCTTTTGCAATTGCTGATTTTATGGTATCAAAAACGACTGCTGAAGGATCGTGCCCTTGTTTTGATGTTACAATTGGAATATTAAGTCGATTTGCCCACCCTTTTAATTGCTCAATTGCCGCGGCTCTAAAGGTATCTGCGGCTCCAAACATTACTTTTAAACTTTCGTTTTTATATTTATATCCAAGCTTTGCAATAGTCGTAGTTTTTCCAGCTCCATTTACACCAATAATCATCTCAACAAATGGCTTGGTAGTGCCTGGTTCAATCCAATTTGCCCGATAATCAAAAATTGCTATAAGTGAGTTAAAAAGTTGCACTCTATTAATAGAGTCTGGAAGTTGTTCCAAAATCTTTTCAATCAACTCATAATTTACATCTGCTTCTAATAGTAAATCTTCAAGCTCTTCTTTTTCGATTTTTTTTCTAACTTTTTCTTTATTTTCTTTTTTAAATCCAAAAGCTTTTTTTACAAAATCAAACATTAATATCCTTACGCTATAATTTTTCAAAAATTATACCCAAAATCAAGTTAAAATGGTAGCAAAAACTCTATTTCGAAAATTTGTCATTATTCAATTAAAAAAGCAAAAAAGCTCATATTATAAAATTGATAAAATCTTAACAAAAGAGCTTAAAAAAGAGCTGCTTTCACAGCAAATAAAAGATATAATGTTATATCTACCTTTAAAAAATGAGGTAGATATTTTTCCTTTAATTTTAGAGTTAAAAAGACGAAAAAAAAGAGTTTATGTTCCATATATGAGGGGGGAGAGTTTTATCTTAACCCCTTTTCGATTTCCGTTACAAAGAAAAAAATTTAATATCAAAGAGCCAAAGGTTTCAAAAAGAAAAATTAAAACAATAGATTATGCCCTTATTCCCATAATAGGAATAGATAAAAGCTGCAAAAGAGTTGGATTTGGGAAAGGGATGTATGATAGATTTTTTGCTCATACAAAAATAAAAGTTAAAAAGAAAGTTTTTGTTGTAAGAGAACTTTTTGTTAATAACAATATCATTACCAATTGTTATGATATAAAAGCAGATGAAATTATTACAAAAAAAGTCATTTTAACTTCCTTTTGAAACGCTTGGCTCTAATAAAGGAGATGCGTGCAAACTTTAATTATTGCATTTGTTGTTTTAAATTTTGGAATCATTATTGGCTGGCTTCTTGGTAAACATCATGCAAAAAGCCATTTTAGAGAATATGAAATAGAAGCAAAAGCAAAAGCTGATATTATTAAAAATGAAGCACAAAAACTTTTGCAAGAAGCAAAAAATGAAGCAAAAGAGCTTGAATTAAAAGCTAAAAGTTTTGAAACAATTATTAAAGATAAAGAGCAAAATTTAGAGCGAAAATTACGAAATATTAATGAAAAAGATAGTCGCTTAGATGAACTCATAAATCGCTACAAAAATAAACTCAGCACTTTAACTGAAGAGCTTAGTAAAGTAGCTTCTCTAACTAAAGAAGAAGCAAAAAATTTACTTTTTAAACGATTTAAAGAAGAGTTACAAGCGGATTTAGCAAAAATGGCAAGAAAAGAAATAGTCATTGCAAAAGAAAATGCCCAAAAATTTGCAAATAGTGCTTTAGCAGACGCAGTTACTCGTTATGCTGGAGAGTTTGCTGGAGAGCGCCTTATTAATACGATTACGCTTAAAAACGACGAAGAAAAAGGTAAAATCATTGGTAAAGAAGGTCGTAATATTAAAACGTTAGAGCAACTTCTTGGAGTAGATATTATTATTGATGATACACCAAATGTCATAACCGTTAGCAATTTTAATCTTTATCGAAGAGCAATTGCCGTTGAAGTTATTGAGCGCCTCCTTGAAGATGGCAGGGTTCAACCAGCACGTATTGAAGAGATTCATCAAAAAGTTATTCAAGAGTTTGAACAAAAAATTTACGAAGAAGGTGAAAAGGTCGTTATTGATTTAGGACTTTACCCAATGCACGAAGAACTTATTAAACTTGTTGGTCGATTAAAATATCGCGCAAGTTATGGACAAAATACGCTGTTACACTCAATGGAAGTTGCACGTTTAGCAAAATCGCTTGCCGCAGAAATGGGTGGAGATGAAAAACTTGCAGCAAGAGCTGGACTTTTACATGATATTGGAAAAGCATTAACTCAAGATTTTGGAGGAAGCCATGTTGAACTTGGAGCTGAGGTTTGTAGAAAATATAATGAAGACCCAGTTGTAATTAATGCAATTTATGCTCATCATGGGCATGAAGACCCTATTGGTGTTGAGAGTGCAGCAGTTTGCACAGCCGATATTTTAAGCTCAGCCAGACCTGGAGCAAGACGCGAAGTGCTTGAGAGTTTTACAAAAAGAGTAAAAGCACTTGAGAGCATTGCCCTAAGCTTTGATGGCGTAATGCAAGCTTATGCTATTAATGCAGGACGTGAGATTAGAATTTTTATAGATGCTACGAAAGTTAATGATGATGAATTGGTGCTTTTAACACATGAAATAGCAAAAAAAGTTGAAAATGAAGTCCAGTTCCCTGGGCAAATCAAAGTGCATGCTATTCGCCAAACAAGAGCCATTGAATTTGCAACTAAACAAGGAGAGTTATCATGAAAAAAATTATTGCTTTTTTGCTTTTACCTCTTTTTATTTTGGCACAAAATGTTGTGCTTGAGACAAATTTTGGGAAAATAGAATTAAAATTGTTTCCAAAAGTTGCACCTTTAGCCGTTGAAAATTTTACAACACATGTTAAAGAGGGCTATTATAATGGAACGATTTTTCATAGAGTCATTAAAAACTTTATGATTCAAGGCGGAGATCCAACCGGAACCGGCATGGGAGGTGAGTCTATTTGGCACAAACCTTTTAAAGATGAGTTTGCTCCAAATCTTATTTTTGATAGACCTTATCTTTTGGCAATGGCAAATCGTGGGCCAAATACAAATGGAAGCCAATTTTTTATTACTGTAGCTCCAGCACCTTGGCTTAATGGTGGTTATACCATTTTTGGAAAAGTTATCAAAGGGCAAGAAGTTGTGAAAAAAATCAATTCTCTTCCAACTGATAAAAATGATAGACCACTGCAAAAAGCTTATATTATTAAGGCATATCTAAAATAATGGATATTAATGCAATTAAAAAAGAGCGCCAAAAGTGGCTGCAATGGAAAAACATTGCTCCAATTAAAGAGGCTCTTGAGAAATTAGAGCCTCAAGTAAAAGAGTTTTTTTTAGATGATGTTATCACTATTACGTTAGAGCCCGAATATTCTAAAAAAAACCTCTCTTCCATTAAGCAAGTAGCTAAAATGATGATGCCTTGGCGCAAAGGACCTTTTAAAATTGACTCTTTATATATTGATAGCGAATGGCAAAGTTTTATTAAATATAATCTTTTGCAAAAACACTTTAACCTAAAAGATAAAGTTGTTGGAGATATAGGTTGTAATAATGGCTATTATCTTTTTCGAATGCTAAAGCAAAAGCCTAAAAAGCTTATTGGATTTGACCCTTCAGCTCTTTTTTATATGCAATTTAGCTTTATTAATAAATTTATTCAAAGCGATATAGTTTATGAGCTCTTAGGAGTTGAACATCTTCCATTTTATAAGATAAAATTTGATACACTCTTTTGTCTTGGTGTGCTTTATCACAGAAGCGATCCAATTAATACATTAAAAGCTCTATATAAAGGATTAAAAAAAGAAGGTGAGCTCTTTTTAGATACTTTTATGATTGATGGAGAAGACGATATTTGTCTAACACCAAAAGAGCGATATAGTAAAATTCCAAATATCTATTTTATTCCAACTATTAATGCTTTAAAAAATTGGTGTTTTAGAGCTGGTTTCAAAGAAGTAGAAGTATTAGCTGTAAAAAAAACTGATTTAAACGAACAAAGAAAAACAGATTGGATAAACTCTCAAAGCCTTAATGACTTTTTAGATCCAAATAATCCAAATTTAACTATTGAAGGCTACCCGGCACCAAAAAGAGTCTATATTAAAGCAATAAAAGCTTAAAGGCTTTTACCATATTTTAACTCTTGTACAGCTTTTGTAACATCTTCTTGACGCATAAAATGCTCTCCTACTAAGAAAGCATCAGCTCCAGCTTTGCTTAACTCTTTTACGACTTCGTGATTATTAATGCCACTCTCAGCTACGATAATTTTAGAATTTGGAATCAGTGGAATTAATTTAAAACTAAGTTCCATATCGATTTTAAACGTTTCTAAATCTCTATGGTTAATTCCAATAATATTTGCTCCAGCAAATATTGCCTTTACTAAGTCTGCTTTATCATGAATTTCAACTAAAGCTTCAAGCCCTAAATGATGTGCATACTCAATTAACTCTTTTAACTCTTTTCTACTGAGAGCTTTTGCAATTAACAAAACAAAATCTGCCCCATATACAAGCGCTTCTAAAATTTGATATTTATCAATGATAAAATCTTTTCTTAATATTGGAATAGAAACATAGCGTCTTACCATCCCCAAATATTCTTTATCACCTTGAAACCAATGAGGCTCTGTTAAAATCGATAAAGCATTGGCCCCACCCTTTTCATAAGCTTGTCCAATAACCATTGGATCAAAATCTTTTCTAATAACTCCTTTAGAAGGGCTAGCTTTTTTTATTTCTGCAATAATTCGATAAGGATTATCCTCAGTTGCTTTAAGAGCGCTATAAACATCTCTTGGCATAAAAGGATTAAAAGCGAGTGAGCGCCCAAGCCATTCAAGAGGATACTCTTTTTTCCTTCGCTCTAAATCTTCTTTTGTTTTTGCAATGATTTTATCTAAAATATTAGCCACGAAACTCTACTCCTTACACTCTTTTATTTTTTTAAGATGCTCCAAAATATCTTTTTCGTCTGTTCCAAGTTTTTCTATCTCTTTTGCCAAATCTTTTGCACTTTTACACTCTTTTTGCTTAAAATACCCCCAAGCAAGCGAATCTAAATAATAAACATTTTTTGGCTCAAGTGCAAGTGCTTTTTGTACCAATTTAATACCTCTTTTGATATCGTAATCTTCGTCAATTAAAATATAGCCATGAAAATTATAAAAAGTTGGACTTTTTGCTCCTGCTTTATACGCTTTGTTAAAAAGTTCATCCATTTTCTTAATCACATTTTTATCTACACTATTATATTTTTTTGCAATTTCATAAGTGAGCATTGCTTTTTGTCCTAACCAATAAGGATCTTTTGTTTTAGCATATAATCCATCAATTAATTTATAAGCATCTACATATCTATCTTTTGAAATATAAAGTTCATAAAGCAATTTATTATCAAAATGTGTTTGTTCTAAAAGCTTCATAATTGCGTTAAAATTGTTTTGATAAAAATAGATACTAATCATTTGTTTTAGATATTTTTTATCGCCTGTCATTTCATAAAGTTTTTTAAAAATATATAACGCCTTATTGCTTTCTTTTTTTAAATCTAAAAGACCTGCCAAAACAAAGTAAGCCTCTTTTGGAAGAGCAGGATTATTGTGAATTTCTTGCCATAAAATCTCTTTAATTTTTTTAATGTCTTTTCTTTTTGAAAGAATGGCAAGCTCCCCTTTTAAAGCTTCCCAACTTTTTTGCATCGCATATATTTTTTTATAAATTCCAAGGGCTTTTTCATCTTGATTGGTTAATGTATATAAATATGCAAGTTGATACAAAGACTCAATATCTAAATTTTTAACATTTTCTAAAATAGAGATAGCATTATCGTTATTTCCTTGAGTCATATATAAATTTGCCAAAAGTTCATAAAGGTCTTTGCTTTTCTTTTTTGCAAGCATTGCTTGAAGCTCTTTAATAATTTCGTTTACGTTTTTTACTTTAAGTGAAGAGTTAAAATACTCTACCAAGTACTCTTCTTTATTGGTTTTTTCAAAAAGCTTTTTCCAAATGGCTGCTGCTTCTTTTGGATTGGAAACTTCATAGTAGAGAGCTTGCATAATTAGGCTATCTTCATCTTGAGGCAAACTCAACTCTTGTGCACCTAAAACTCCAAATAAACTAATTGCTAAAGCTATCACAATCTTTTTCATCTACCACCACCCCTGGACACTCTTTTTTTAAATTTTCAATATCATTTTTAAATTGTTCCCAAAAGGGAAAAGTTTGACACTGCTTCGGTCTTACTGGATATATTTGGCAAAGTCTGCTTTTAATATCAAAAAAGATACAAGCATATCCATCGTTTTTTGTTTTAACTTCTTGTAAAGAATAGCGATTTTTTACTCTTTTAAGATACTTTTGACCTAACTCTTCAAGTGAAATATTTAAATAATTTGCAATTAATTCAATTTCATTGCGACTTACCCAAATATATCCACTCTCACCTATGCAGCAAGCCCCGCCACACGACGCACAAGCACTGCTATTGAAAGTATAGCAAAATCCCTCTTTAGTCATCATAAAACACCTTTATGGAATGTGTATTTGCAGCTAAAAAAGCCTCTTTAGCCTCTTTGGTATAAGTGTTATCTTCATTAAAAACAATAAAAGGTTTTTCTATTATAACGCTTCCTTTATAAGATTTTCTTGCTGCAATTAATGCAATGGTAGCTTTTCTTTGAGCTTTTGGATGCACAAAACGCACTTTTAAAGGTTTTATTTTATAAAGTAAAAGATAACTTAATATTTCATCTATTAAAGATGCATCATAACAAAAAATAAAATATCCTCTTGGATTAAGCAGTTTAGCACTTTTTTTAATAAGTTTTTCAAGTGGTAAATGATGCTCATAACGAGCAAAATTGATTGATTCATTCTTACTTTGATGTTGATCTACTCTATAAAATGGAGGATTTGAAATAATAAAATCAAATTTTTGAGTAAAATTGTGGTGTAAAAAATCATCTTTAATTAAAGTAGCAAAGCAGTTATTAATTTCAAAATTTTTTTGAGCAAATTTTTGCATAATTTCTTGTTTTTCAATAGAAAAATAGCGCGCATTTTTAAAATCTTTATGCAAAAGTAGTGTTAAAACCCCTACTCCACATCCTATATCTAAAACGTTTCCTTGAATTTTAAATTCTTTTGCAAAGTGATAAAGAAAGATAGAATCGCTATTATATCGATATCCATCAAAAGATTGATATAAAATTACGGCCATTTTATAACTTTTTTTATGTAATTTTACCAATTTTTTGTTACAATCGCCCTATGAAACAAGAAAATAAACAACTATTTCCACCATCAACAGACTTTTGTACCTTAGATTATGAGTGTTCCTATTTAGAGGGCAATAAGGTTAGAATGTATTATAAATATGTAACCAGATCGAATGCCCTTTTTAATAGTGCGGTTATTGAGCGAGGTTGGAGACGTTTTGGTAATTACTATTTTTATCCAATTTGCAAAGATTGCAATGAGTGTAAAAGCTTACGAATTGACGTTAATAATTTTAAACCTTCAAAATCGCAAAAAAAGGCAATTAAACGCAATAAAAATACAAAATATATTGTCCAAAGCCCTTCTTTAACTAAAGCGCACATTGAGCGTTACAATAAATACCATAAATGGAAAGAAGGCAAAGATAATTGGAAATATCGCCCAATTAACAAAGCCGAATATTACGAAAATTTTGTCGAAGGCGCGTATAATTTTGGTAAAGAGGTACTCTATTACATTGACGATAAATTAGTAGCCGTTGATTTAATAGATATAACCTATGATGGAATTAGCGCAATCTATTTTTTTTACGATCCAGATTATGCGTGGTATTCGTTGGGTGTTTATTCGTTAATCAAACAAATAGAGTTTGCCAAAATCTTAAAAAAAGATTGGATCTATTTAGGGTATTGGGTTGATGGATGCAAATCGTTTGCCTATAAAACAAATTTTACACCACTACAAATTTTAGATGGCTTCCCAGAAATTACCAAAGAAGCCAATTGGAAGGAATTTAAATGAAAGTAGGAATTATTGGACTTGGACTTATGGGTGGTTCTTTTGCTTTAGCTCTTAAAAAACGCTACAAAGATAAAGAGCTTGAAATTATTGGTTTAGATCACAATGCCCAACACTGTATCGAAGCACTTGAGCTTAAAATTGCCGATAAAATTACTGATGAGCTAAAAGATCTTTTTGAAGTTGATCTGCTTATTTTAGCAATTCCGGTTGATGCAATTGTAGCTCTTATTCCAAAATTAAAAGGAGTAAGCAAAGAAACTACTATTGTTGATTTTGGAAGTACAAAAGAAAAAATCGTTCAAGCAATCCCAAAAGAGATACGCCCAAATTTTATTGCAGCGCATCCAATGACTGGAACAGAAAAACATGGTCCAAGTGCTGCGGACAAAAAGCTCTATCGTGGCAAAGTAATGGTGCTTTGCGATACGCATGAGAATAACCCAAAAAATCTTGAATTTGCAAGAAAAATCTTTAGCGATTTAGGTATGAAAATTATTTATATGAATGCTAAAGAGCACGATTTGCATGCAGCTTATATCTCTCATATGCCTCATGCCATAAGCTATGCTTTAGCAAATAGTGTTCTTTCTCAAGAAAATCCAGAAGCAATCATTGCTTTAGCTGGCGGTGGTTTTAAAGATATGAGTAGAATTGCCAAAAGTTCTGCTGCAATGTGGGTCGATATTTTTCGCCAAAACAAAAAAAATGTCGTTGAAGCAATTAATTCTTTCGAAGAAGAATTAGGCCACTTAAAAAAAGCAATCGCTAACGAAAATTGGCAAGAGGTAGAAAAATTAATTCAAAAAGCAAATACATTGCATAAAATCTTATAATCGGGAAAAGTCCCGATTATTTTTTGTTTGCAGCATCAACTATTTTTTCTTTGAAATCTTTGATTTTTTTCAAGAGATCTTCAAAAAGTTTTTCTACTTTGTTTTTACCTTTTATCTCTTTTTCAATTGCTTCTATTGCATCATTTAAGTTTTTATAAGTTGTATCACTTTTACTTACATAACCTAATGCTTTAGCAAGTTCAAGCTCTTTTTTTGCATTTTCTAAATGAGCAAGCGCTTGTTTTTTATCTTTTTTTGCAATTTTACTTGCTGCTTTAATTAAAGCTTCTGCTTTAACAATTGGAATTGGAATAATTGTTTCTTCTTGAACAAGAGTATTTAAAGCAGTATCTAAAACAGTTGCTGCTTCATTTACTTTATTTTCATGTAAATATTTTGCCGCAAGTTTGAGTGCATCTGGATAGGTTGCTAAAGGAATATAAGTTGTAATTACATTAATTTGGCTTTGAAGCGTATTTAAAAGCACTCTTGCATCTTGTAATTTTCCTTCATTTACAAGCTCTTTAACCTTTTTTACCGCTTTTTTAAGAGTATTGATATCTCCTACATATTCCACTGCAAAAATTTTATTTGCTACAGGTAAAAGTTTTGGTGCTTTTTTACTCGCTAAAATAACTTCTAACTTTCCTATTGCATCTTCTAAATCTTTAATTGCACTTTTTGTATCTTTTTTACTAATATCAACTAAAACTCTTTGCGTTAAAGCAAGTGACTCGACTGCTTCTTTAACTAATGATACCTCTAAATTTTTTGCATCTTTTTTTGCTTGAATGACACTTTCTTTTGAAACTTGAGCCGAAGTTTTAACTGCTCCAAAAACAAAGCTACTTCCAAGCACAGCTGCCGCCACTATTGAAGTTACAATTTTTCTCATACTTGAGCTCCTTTATATAAAGTTTTTTGATGCATAAATTTTAACAGTCTTTAGTGTAGTAGATGTGCAACTTAAGTAGCATAATCAAGATTAATTAATTTAATAAGCTATTTTACTCTATTGCTTTTACATAATACCACTTGTCTTCTTTTAAAAAATAGCTTTTTTCATGCATTACATAATCATCAATATAAGCTTTAAATTCAACAATAGCCTCTTTTTCTTTATCAATAAAATCTAAAATTTCAAGTTTTTTAAAATTGCTTTTTGCAAACTCTTTGATACTTTGAATCCATTGCTCTTTATCTGATTCATAGTGGTATGGAGCTTTTATGGGTCGTTTTTATAATATAGTTTGCATCGCCAACAGCATAAGCACTAAATCTGCTTTTCATAAGCTCAAGTGCATTTTTGGCTAAAAGACCTTTGTGTAATCTAAAACAACATATTTTATACTTTTTACCACTGCCACAAGGACACTTTGAATTTTTTGAAAATTTCATAACTATCCTTCAAATCCATTCCACCATTTTACTATAGCAAATCTGTTGCCTTTTACTTTTTTTACTTCATGAGCAAAAAGTCCATGACTTGGAAAAACTATCATTTGCCCAGCTTTTGGTTTAAAAATGACTTTACTTCCATCTTTATATCGTACATCAGAAATCTCAATTTCACCCCCTTCAAAATTATCATTTAAAAAAAATAAAGTTGTAATCTTTCTTTGTGGTGCTATAAGTTTATAATTGATTAACTTTCTATTTTTATATATTTCACTAGCATTGTCTGCATGCCGTTTATAAAAACCACCCTCTTTATATTCAAGAATTTGAATATCGCTGCCACTTGTAAGCAAAACGTTAAAAAAACGCTCTATTTCAGCTTTTTTAGCGTTAATAATAGTTTCAAACATATCTCGTATCTTTTTTGTTGGCTGATGTAATGTTGTCTTTCTTATCTCCTCATCAAGTCCTTTTGTAATGAGTCTTGCTTTGTAATCTTCTTTTTTATTTAGCGAATCAATAATTTTTGTACACCCTTCTTTTGATAAAAGATTTTCGTAAATTAAAAAAGGATATTTTTGATAAAAAGAAGCCAATGGAAATTTTTCAAAATCCATATCCCAAATCTCTTTTAAAGCAAAAATTTGCTCAGAAATTTGGACCATTACAACTCCTTAAAAGTTGTAAGAGAACGCTAATTATATTATAACTTTTTTATTTTTGCCAAGAAAAAGCCGCTATAAGCATCTTGAGGAATGACGTGGAGTGCTTTTTGCACCTCTTTATTAAATGCTTGCCCTTGCCAACTTAAAAGTCCATGAAAGCTATTTGGCAAATTATGTTCAATTTAAAGTAATGTTGCATTTGGATATTTTTGCAATAAAAAATCAATAACGGCTTCATTCTCTTCTGGAGCAAAAGTGCAAGTGGCATATATCATCTCACCTCCACTTTTTAATGATTCAAAAGCAGAAATAATAAGTTCTTTTTGTAACTTTGCAAATTTATGTATGCGGCGCAAACTCCACCAAGTAAGCCCTTTATCAAGTTCAATATGTACTTCAGAAGAGCATGGTGCATCTAAAAAAACTTTATCAAACCACATTGGACAGCTTTTATAAACAAATCGCCCATCTTTATTATAAGTTTGAATATTTTTTGCACCCTTTTGCTTGAAATTGCGTTTCATTCGAAAGAAACGCTCTTTATTAGGCTCAACTGCACTAACTTTTTGAGCTTTTTCACTAAAAATAAGGCTCTTACCACCTGGAGCTGCTGCTAAATCTAAAACCCAATCTTCTTTTTGAATATCTAAGGCTTCAGCTGCAAAAATAGAAGAGAGATTTTGAATGTAAATAAGCTCGCTTGTATAGGCACTACTTTTTGTAATTTTTTTTCTCTCTTCTATCGGTAAAATAAAAGCATTTTCAAAGCCATCTACCTTTTTTGGAGAGTATCCTTCTCTTTCTAAAAGGCTTATAACTTCATTTGGCGTTGTTTTATGAAGGTTAGTTCGAAAAGAGAAAAAACGCTTTTTTTCTTTAAGCGCTTCAAAAAGTTTAGGTTGAATAAGCTCAAGTCTTTCTTTAAAATCTTCAAGAGAGGGCTTAGCCATTTGCTTTTCCAGCAAAAGGAATTAAGGCACTTGCCCAAGTAAGACCCCCGCCAAAAGTATCTAACAGCATTAATTCTTTATATTTTAATCCTCCACTTTCATATAACTCATTAATTGCCATAGGAATTGATGCTGCTGAAGTATTGCCATATTTGTGAATCGTTAACACAACTTGCTCTTCGCTCATGCCAAGTGCATCGCCAACTGCTTTAATAATTCGATAATTTGCTTGATGAGGAATAAAATGATCAATTTCATTAGCTTTAATACTATTTTTTTCTAATATATCTTTTACATCTTGTGTTAATGTTTTAACAGCTAATTTAAAAGTTTCATTTCCTCTCATTTTAACATATTGTAAACCTTGCTCAATTGCCTCTTTACTTGCAGGATTAACTGATCCTGGTGATGGAGTAATTAAATAATCCCAATAAGCTCCATTTGCACTTGCATTAATATCAATAATTGCTTCTTCTTTATCACTTGTTGCACTAATAATTGCAGCTCCAGCACCATCGCCAAATAAAATACATGTTGTTCTATCAGTATAATCTACAATTGAGCTAAATTTTTCTGCACCAATTACTAAAACATTTTTTTTCATCCCTGATTCAACAAAGGCTTTAGCAATTGAAAGAGCATAAACAAAGCCACTACAAGCTGCACTAATATCAAATGCTTGAACGTTTGCAATGCCAAGTTTATTAGCAATAATACAAGCAGTTGAAGGCATATTAAAATAATCTGGAGTTACTGTCGCACATAAAATTAAATCTATCTCTTCTTTTTTAATTTGGGCTCTTTTAATTGCAAGCTCACTTGCTTTTGCTCCCATGTCACTTGTAACTTCATCTTTATCGGCAATTCGGCGCTCTTTAATTCCCGTTCTTTTAATAATCCATTCATTAGAAGTATCTACCATTTTCTCTAAATCTTGGTTTGTTAAAACATTTTTTGGAGCATAAGCTCCTATCGATTTAAAAGCGGCATAAACTTGGCTCATTGCTTTCCTTTATTAACTATGATAATTTGGGCTTTCTTTTGTAATTGTTACATCATGAACATGACTTTCTTTAAGTCCTGCCATTGTAATTTGAACAAACTCAGCCTTTTCCCAAAGTGTAGGAATATCTTTTGAGCCACAATACCCCATAGCTGAGCGAAGTCCACCAACCATTTGATGAAGCACTTGTGCAATTTTTCCACGATATGGAACTCTTCCTTCAATTCCTTCTGGAACAAGTTTATCTGCTGCAGTTCCTTCTTGAAAATATCTATCGTTACTACCTTTACTCATTGCACCAATACTTCCCATTCCACGATACTCTTTAAATTGGCGTCCATTATAAATAATCATTTCACCTGGAGCTTCATACGTTCCAGCAAGAGCACTTCCAAGCATTACACTACTTGCTCCAACAGCTAAAGCTTTTGCAATATCTCCAGAATAGCGAATTCCTCCATCAGCAATTACTGGAATATCATACTCTTTTGCAACTTGGGCTACTTCATCAATTGCAGAAATTTGTGGCACTCCAACTCCTGCAACAATTCTTGTTGTACAAATACTTCCAGGTCCAATTCCAACCTTAACAGCATCTGCTCCTGCTTCAATCAAATCTTTGGCCGCTTCACCTGTTGCAATATTTCCTGCAACTACATCAATATCTAATCGATCTTTTACCATTTTAACTGTATCAATAATTCCTTGTGAGTGGCCATGAGCTGAATCTAATACCAATACATCAACTCCTGCTTCAACTAAAGCTCTTGCTCTATCAATTTGCCCAACTCCAATTGCTGCAGCAACTCTTAATCTTCCATATTTATCTTTATTAGCTTTTGGATATTGCTCTTTTTTCAAAATATCTTTTATTGTAATTAAACCTTTAAGGCAATTTTGCTCATCTACAATTGGAAGCTTTTCAATTCTATGCTCTTGTAAAATTCCTTTGGCATCTTCTAATGTAATTCCCTCTTTGGCCGTTACCAAAGGAGCTTTTGTCATAACATCTTTTACTTTAATGGCTTCTAAATTTTCAATAAATCGCATATCACGATTAGTAATAATTCCAATGAGCTTCATATCTTCATCAACGACTGGAACACCAGAAATTTTATACTCTCCCATTAATTTATCAGCTTCAGCAACACTTGCTTCAGGAAAAATATAAATTGGATCAATAATTACACCACTTTCACTCTTTTTAACCATTCTAACCATTTTAGCTTGCGTAGCAATATCCATATTTTTATGAATTACACCAATTCCACCCTCTCTTGCCATTGCAATGGCTGTTTTATACTCTGTTACTGTATCCATGGCAGCTGAGACAATTGGAATGTTAAGCGGAACGTTTTTACTAAATCGGGTTTTTAAATCAACTTCTTTTGGTAAAACAGTTGAGTGTTTTGGAATTAATAAGACATCTTCAAACGTTAGGGCTAATTTTCTTATTCTCATTTTCTATCCTTTATAATTTACTCTTTCTTCTAAACTTAAAGCCGCATTAAAAATTGGCTGCTCATTAAAGGCTTTTCCAATTAATTGTAAGCCAACTGGAAGATTTTCTTTATTTTTCATAATAGGCAAACTAATCGCTGGAAGTCCAACTAAATTAATAGCAAGCGTATACATATCACTTTTATACATTGTAAGTGGATCTTGTAATTGCCCAAGTTTAGGAGCAACGCTTGGAGCAATCGGAGAGAGAATTAAATCAGCTTTGGCAAAAATTTTGTTATACTCTTCTTTAATTAAATGGCGCACCTTTTGTGCTTTGATATAATAGGCATCGTAATATCCGGATGAAAGAACAAAGTTTCCAAGCAATATTCTTCTTTTAACTTCGTCTCCAAAACCCTCACTTCTTGTTTTAAAAAAAAGCTCCATACTATTTTTTGCACCCTCGGCTCTATAGCCATAACGCACTCCATCATATCGTCCTAAATTTGTAGCTGCTTCAGCCGTTGCAATAATGTAATAGGTTGCAATATCATATTTCGTATTTAATAAGTTTTTATGAATAATAGTATGGCCTGCTTCTTTTAACGCTTTAATTGCTTTTTGCATCGCTTCTTTTACATCTTCACTTGCTGCTTCAACATAATTATCAATAACTGCAATGGTATATTTTTGACTTGAATCTAAGTTTTTGTAAATTGAAGTATGGGCAATATTAGCTGAAGTAGAATCTTTTTCGTCATATCCAGCAATCATATCATAAAGCAAAGCCGCATCTTTTACATCTTGAGTAATTGGACCAATTTGATCGAGGCTACTTGCATATGCACTTAAACCATAGCGGCTTACTTTGCCATAAGTTGGTTTAAATCCCACAACTCCACAATAGCTTGCTGGCTGTCTGATACTACCTCCAGTATCACTTCCTAAAGCCGCAATTGCAAGGCCTGCTGCAACTGCAGCTGCACTTCCTCCACTACTTCCTCCTGGAACTCTTGTTGTATCGTGTGGGTTTTTAGTTGGACCATAAAAACTGCTCTCAGTCGTTGAACCCATTGCAAACTCATCCATATTGGCTCGCCCCATTGGAGCAAAACCTTTTACTTTCAACTTTTCAATTACCGTTGCATTATAAGGTGCAATATATCCTTGTAAAATTTTCGAAGCACAAGTTATTGGCCAATTTTTTACTTGAATATTATCTTTAATTAAAATTGGAACACCTATTTCACTTCTTTCAAATCCAATATATGCGTTTAAATCACTCTCTTTTGCCTTTTGCAATAACTCTTCTTGTAAACTTTTTAGCTCCTCTTTACTTAGTTTACAAGCCTCACGTAACTTCATTCTCTCTCCTATCTTTTCTTAAAATAATACACTATAGCCAAACCAATTGAAATAAGAAGCAATATAAAAATTATTGCTCCAATAATTACAATAAAAGGGACTGGTTCATGCAAATTCACTCGCTAAGCACCTTTTTACATCGATTACAAAGCTCATCTTCACTTTCACTCACATAGCGCCAACATCTTGGGCATTTATAATTTTGTGCTTTTACAATTGTAAAAGTTTTTCCATCTACTTCAAAAGTTGCCAAAACTTCGTTATTACTTTTATTTAATGTTTGACTCACTCCAAACCAATCTTGTAAATTCTTTTCATCTTGCACATTAAAGTTACTAAAATCTCCAACTAAAGCCAATTCAAGTGTCGTTTTAATAATCTTTTCTTTTCTAAGTTTATCAATTTCTTCAAAAAATTTCTCTCTAGATTCAATTAAAGCTTTTTCATTAATTGTATTTTCAACTTCAATTAATGGCTCATATTCAATGTCAAAAATATCTTTTGCCTCACCTTTAAAAATTGCTGGAGCATGTTCTAATATTTCATCTGCGGTATAGGTTAAAACAGGTGCAACAAGAGCCAACATCGATTTAGCGATTAAATACATTGCACTTTGAGCCGAGCGACGCGTTAAATCTTCTTTAGCATCGCAATATAATCTATCTTTACATAAATCCATATAAATACCACTTAATTCATTGGTTAAAAAGTTATTTAATAAGCTAAAGGCTCTGGCAAATTCATATTTTGCAAATTCCTCATTAACTTCATCAAATACTTTTTTGGCTTTCGACAAAATCCATCGATCAAGCTCACCAAACTCTTCTTTTTCAACAATCTTTTCAAGTCCATCTAAATTAGCAAGTAAAAATCGAAATGAGTTTCTAATTTTTCTATATTGTTCTGCCGTTTGTTTTAAGATATTTTGACTAATTTTTAAATCGCTTTGATAATCACTCAAAGCAACCCATAATCGTAAAATTTCTGAACCCATTTTAGAAGTAATCTCTTGAGGTGAGACGACATTTCCTTTTGATTTACTCATCTTCTCACCTTTTTCATCCACTGTAAAGCCATGGGTTAAAATTGCTTTATATGGAGCTTTTTTCTCAATTGCTCCACTAACTAAAAGAGAACTTTGAAACCATCCTCTGTGTTGATCGCTTCCTTCAAGATATAAGTTTGCTGGAAACTCCCCTGCATCATAATTTCTTGATTTTAAAACTGCCATCCATGTTGATCCACTATCAAACCAAACATCAAGTACATCAGTAATTTTTTCTAAATTGTTTGGATCAAGCCCACTTCCGGGATAAAGAAGTTTTTCAATTGGAAAATCATACCATGCATCACACCCATATTGCTCAAAAATCATTGCAACAAAATTTAATACTTTTTCATCTAACACAAGCTCTTTAGTATCTTTTTTTCTAAAAAAGGCTATTGGAACACCCCAACTTCTTTGGCGCGAAATACACCAATCGGGACGATTTTCTATCATCGAACCAATTCTATTTCTTCCCCAATCTGGATAAAATTTTACATTTTTTAGTTCTTCTTTTGCAATTTGGCGCAAAGTTTTGTTAATGCCAGGTAATTTTTTATCTATAGCAATAAAAAATTGTTTTGTCGCTCTAAAAATTACTGGTTTTTTGGTTCTCCAACAATGCGGATATGAGTGGCTAAAGCGCCCTACTTTTAAAGTGCTTTGTCCTAGCAACTCAATAATTTTTTCGTTTGCATCAAATACATGCACTCCTATAAAATCCTCAGGATTTGGCAAAAGTTTTAAAGCTTTTATACTTTCATCATATTTCCCCTTATCATCAACTGGCATAATAACTGGTAAATCATATTTTAAAGCTGCAAAATAGTCTACTTCACCATGACCTGGTGCAATATGAACTGCTCCAGTTCCCCCATCAAGTTCAACAAAATCACCAAAAATAATCAAAGAACCCCTACCATTTAATGGATTAATTGCTTTTAATTTTTCAAGCTCTTTTGCACTAAATTCTTTAATAATTTCGCCACTTTGAATCACCTCTTCTTTCAAAAGAGCTTCTACACGACTTTTTGCTATAACTTTCCCATCTTTGGTTAAAACATATGTTTCATCTGGATGAATGGCAATTGCTACGTTTGCTGGAAGTGTCCAAGGAGTCGTCGTCCAAATAACAATTGCTCCATTATCAATTCCAAGCGTCTCTTTTGCTTCTTTACTTAATTCAAACGCTACATAAAGCGAATAATCTTCCTTTTCTTCATACTCAACTTCTGCTTCAGCCAAAGCCGATTCTGCCGCCCAAGACCAATAAATTGGTTTGCTTCGCTCAATTAAAAGCCCTTCTTTTGCAATCTCACAAAGTGCTCTATAAATGTTTGCTTCAAATTTAAAATCCATCGTTAAATAAGGATGTTCCCAATCGGCAATAATTCCTAATTTTATAAAATCTTCTTTTTGAAGCTCAACAAATTTTGCCGCATGTTGACGACAAAGCCCTCTAAATTGACTTACGCTCATTTGCTCTTTTTTCTCTTTGCCAATTGACTCTTCTACTTTTTGCTCAATTGGTAAACCATGGCAATCCCATCCTGGCGTAAAACGAATGGCTTTGCCTTGAAAATAGTTATATTTGATAACTATATCTTTTAAAATTTTATTAAGAGCATGACCAATATGAATACGTCCATTTGCATATGGAGGACCATCGTGTAGAGTAAAAAGTTCTCTTCCTTCTCTATTTTTTTTCATTCTCTCATAAACTTTATTCTCTTGCCATTTTTTATAACGAATTGGTTCGTTTTTTGGTAAGTTCCCACGCATTGGAAAAGTAGTTTTAGGCAAATGCAGCGTCTCTTTATAATCCATTCATTTTTCCTTAACTTTTATAGTTATTATTTAAATTGTGCGATTATAACAAAAACTCTATTACATTTAGCAAAAAGAACTTGTTAAATACTTTATTATTATAAAATATAGCTTTTAAGCTATAAAGAGTTATAATTAAATTAAATTTTTTTTAAGAGGAATTGGTTATGCCAAGCTTACAAAAACCCCAAAGAATATTTTTTATTGGTGCATCTTTATATCAAGATTTAGTTCAGCGCTCTTACATAGAAAGAGTTTATCCATATGCAAAAATTTCAAAAATTGCCTACCGCTATCCAACTTATACGCAAGAAATTATTAACGATTTAAAAAGAGTTATACAATCTTGCCACACTCTAATAGCTGTTTTTATTATGCAACGATACTATGAACAATTTTGTCAAGATCTTGAAATTGAAGGCTTTAGAGAAATTCAAAAAGAAAACAATAAGCTTTATGAATATAATGGATCGCATTTAATCGTTAAACCAATAAAACTTTTTTCTAAGATAGAAAGTAACTTAACCTTCTCGAATAAAAACGTTGCTGCTTTTAAACTTTTTGGAAGCAAAGAAGCACTTTTAGAATTAGAAGATAGATTACAAGAGCACGCAATTATTGTAAAAGTTCTTCCAACCTGGTATAACATAGAGATACAAGATAGCGAAGGTGAGTGTATTTTAACCCAAAGCATAGAAGAGCTTAAGATAAAAATGCTTGCCATCTCTTCGGTTAGAGAGTCTTTAATTACTTATTTATCAGCCAAAAACAAAACCATAGCCTTTGCAGAAAGCTGTACTGGAGGTTTGCTAGTATCAAAATTAACAGAAAAAAGCGGTGCTTCAAAAGTTCTTAAAGGCTCCATGGTAACATATAGCAACGACATTAAACATGAATGGTTAGGTGTAGAAAAAGAAGTTTTGCAAAAATATGGAGCAGTAAGCAAGGAGTGTGTTTCGCAAATGCTTGATGGTATCCAAAAACAAACCAATTGTGATATTGCAGTTGCTGTAAGTGGAATTGCTGGACCAACTGGAGGAAGTGAAGAAAAGCCAGTTGGAACCGTTTTTATTGGTGTAAAAAATGGTGATAAAAAAGTTATTAAAAAGTTTTTCTTTGATGGCGATAGAATTAATATTCAAGAGCAAAGCGCTCGCTCTGCATTAGAGATGGTATTATACTCTGAAGAAGATTTTTTTACATTTTTTTAAAAAATTTCTCAAAAACTCTTGACATTAAAGAAATTTGTGGCTATAATTACGCCACTTAAAAAATAAATGACCCGTTAGCTCAGTCGGTAGAGCAACTCCCTTTTAAGGAGTGGGCCCTTGGTTCGAATCCAAGACGGGTCACCAGTGGTCATTTGGGGTTTTTAAGA
This sequence comes from Campylobacteraceae bacterium, assembly GCA_027036015.1. Classification (GTDB taxonomy): domain Bacteria; phylum Campylobacterota; class Campylobacteria; order Campylobacterales; family Sulfurovaceae; genus JAADEQ01. The sequence goes on along the minus strand of JALVTH010000030.1, from coordinate 7,435 downwards.
AGACCCTTTCATCTAGTGGCCAAGGATGCTGTGTTTTCCGCACAGTCACAGAGGTTCAAATCCTCTAAGGGTCGCCAAAGTGGTCGCTTAGCTCAGTTGGTAGAGCGCCACCCTTACAAGGTGGATGCCAGTGGTTCGAGTCCACTAGCGACCACCACTTGAAAAATGCAATATGGTGTGCGGCGGTAGTTCAGCCGGTTAGAATGCCTGCCTGTCACGCAGGAGGTCGCGGGTTCGAGTCCCGTCCGCCGCGCCACCACTTTTTATGAATCGAAAGTAAAAAGTTTAATCCTCCTCCTTTAGTAGATAAAAGAAAAAATATTAGGAGTAATAAACTCCATCCCCCTCCCCCGCTTATTGGGCTTTAAGCCCAATAAGTGAGACCCGTTAGCTCAGTCGGTAGAGCAACTCCCTTTTAAGGAGTGGGCCCTTGGTTCGAATCCAAGACGGGTCACCACCTAAGGTCGCTTAGCTCAGTTGGTAGAGCGCCACCCTTACAAGGTGGATGCCAGTGGTTCGAGTCCACTAGCGACCACCACTTCCAACTTATATTTAAAATTTCTCACCTTGCGGCGGTAGTTCAGCCGGTTAGAATGCCTGCCTGTCACGCAGGAGGTCGCGGGTTCGAGTCCCGTCCGCCGCGCCACCACTTTTTATGAATAGAAAGTAAAAAGTTTAATCCTCAGTTTTGAATAAATCTTTTTATAAACTTTAAAAAACTTTACAAAAATATGCTATAATTGCGCAAAAAAGGCTCATAATGCGCATTTTCTTTTTATTTTTTACTTTTTCAGTTGCACTTTTGGCAAAAATAACAATTGCTGTTACCATTGCACCAGAGGCTTTTATTTTACAAAACATTACTCAAGGAAAAGCCAATATTATCACGCTTATTCCTAAAAATAAATCTCCTCACCACTATGAACCAAAAATCTCAACCATGCAAAAACTCTCAAAAGCAAAGCTCTATTTTACCATTGGCGTAGAGTTTGAAAAGGAGTGGCAAGCAAGATTTCAAAGCCAAAATCCTACTTTAAAAATTATTCCTTGTGACAAAAACATTACAAAAATCAATAACAATCCTCACATTTGGCTTAGCCCCAAAAACATTATTCAAATTGCAAGATGTATGAGCAATACGCTAAGTAGCATTGATAAGAATAATAGTATCTTTTACCAACAAAACCTTAAAAACTTTATTCAAAAAGTAAATAATTACGATAAAAAAATTCAATCAATTCTTGCTTTACTCAAGCAAAGAAATTTTTTAGACATTCATCCCGCTTGGAGTTATTTTGCTGCTTATTATCATTTAAAAGAATATACTATCGAAGTTGAGGGGAAAAATCCTTTAATTAAAGATTTAATTAAACTCATTCGCTTTGCAAAAGAAAAACAAATAAAAACAATTTTCATTCAACCAGAGTTTTCTGCTAAAAGTGCACAAATTATTGCAAATGAAGTTGGAGCAAAAGTTATTGCCATCTCTCCATTAAAAGAGAATATTTTAGATAATCTTTTATATTTTGCAAAAGCATTAAGTACAAGCAATGAAAAATAAATTAATAGAGGTAAAAAATCTCTCTTTTTTTTATGAAAAAGAGCTTGTTTTAGAAAATATCTCTTTTGAAATAAACAAAGGTGATTTTTTTGCCATTACCGGACCAAATGGAGGAGGAAAATCTACACTCATTCAACTTCTTTTAGGAATTTTACCTTTGCAGCAAGGAAAAATTGTTTATCATAACCTAAGTAAAGACGATATTGGATATGTTCCTCAAAATAGTAACTTTAATTTAGATTTTCCAATTACTGTTTTAGATGTTGTAATGATGGGCAATGGTACAAAACATCAAAATCACTTCTTTTTTAATGTCAAATACTCTTCTTTTGAAATTGCTTGCGCAAAAGAATCGCTCAAAAAGGTTGGTATGGAGAGCTTTTTACATCGAACAATTTCAAAACTCTCAGGCGGCCAAAGACAAAGAGTCTTTATTGCCAGAGCTTTATGTTCGCATCCTAAACTTTTAATTTTAGATGAACCAACTTCAAATATTGATGCAAAAGGACAAAAAGAGATTTTTACTCTTTTAAAAGAGCTTAATAAAACAATGACCATTCTTATTGTAACGCACGATTTAGGAGTTATCTCAAATTATGCCAATAAAGTACTCTATCTTAACCAAAAAGGCTATATGCACGATTTAACGACTCTTAATTTTTCAATTAAAGAAAAAGAGCATTTTTGCGAAGTTGAACTGATGCAAATGTTAGGAAAAGAAAATGATTGAAGCATTGCACTATACTTTTTTTCAAAATGCCATCATTGCAGCAATTTTAGTGAGTATTGCAAGCGGAATTATCGGTTCGCTCATTGTCGTTAATAAAATGAGTTTTTTAACTGGAGGAATTGCCCATAGTTCATATGGAGGTATTGGTTTAGCTATTTTTTTAGGATTACCAATTTTTTGGGGTGCAACCTTTTTTGCTTTAATGGGTGCACTTATTATTGCTTTTATTAGTTTTAAACAAAGAGAGAGAATAGACGTTTTTATAGGACTTGTTTGGGCCGTGGGTATGGCAATTGGCGTTGTTTTTGTCGATTTAACGCCAGGCTATCATGGAGATTTATTAAGCTATCTTTTTGGCTCAATTTTAGCTGTAAGTAAAAGCGATTTAATTTTTATGGCAATTTTAACCTTGGTAATTTTATTTTTTATTCATCGATATTATCGCGAAATTTTGGCAATATCTTACGATAGTACCTATGCAAGTTTAAAAGGAATAAATGCAAAACTTTTTTTTACTCTTATTTTAGTCTTTGCTTCTCTTACCATTGTAGCAGCAATTAAAGTTGTTGGACTTATTTTAGTAATAGCTTTAATGACCATTCCAACTTACATTGCCGAAGATTTAAGTAATTCACTCTATGAGATGATGATAAAATCAAGCATTATTTCAATTACTTTTACGCTTAGTGGACTCTTTTTGAGTTACAAATTTGACCTCACATCAGGAGCGGCTATTATTCTTATTTCGGCTGCTTTTTTTCTTCTTTATCTTGCATTCAAACACTTTTTCATTAAATAAAAGTAATTTTTCGTTTAATTTTGATTAACAAAAGCTCTTTCTCTTATGCTACCATAATTATGTAATTTATCACAAAGGAGTTATCATGAAAAAACTTATAGTACTATTTGCTTTTTGTATCATGGCATTTGGATATAACTTTAATGGCACTTGGATTAATGCTCATAAAAATCAAGCAAAATTTAATGATCCAATAAAAATTGTCATTAAAAATGGTATTGTTACCCCCTTTATTAAGCGAAGCGGTACAAAAATAGCAAAACTCAAACCAAAATATGCAACAAACTCTCAAAGTGCTCTTTTTGAAGCATGGGGATTTAACAATAAAAATTTAGTTTTGCTTATTCAACCAATTAATAGTGCAAAAATAAAAGTCATTGCAAAAAAAATTAACATTGCAAAAAGAAAAATTGTTACAAAAAACTTTATTTTTATTCGAAAAAACTTTATAACACTTAATAAAAAACGAGCTTTCGTTGGAACTTGGGTTAATCATAATATTTTTAGCGCAATTTCAAGAATGCAAATTTCGCTTTACAACCAAGAGCTTTTAATTAAGGCGTGGCGTCCATTAAGAAGAGGTGAAGAATATTTAGGTGCAGCTGTTGCTAAAATTAGTGGAAATAAACTTACAATTCGCTGGCATAGAGGTAATCTTTATGTAAATGCAACAATTTTTGGACAAAGATATTATAATAAGAGATATCACCAATTAAAAATGTATCTTAAAGCAACAAATCAATATACAGGAATTAGCAATGAACAAACCATTATTTTTAAACGAAGCCACCCAGCCCCAATTTTTAGAGACAATTTTCACCATATCAAAATTGGACCAATTGACTTAAATCTTTTAATTAATAGCTACTAATTTTTCTCTCCTTTTAGGAGAGATGATACAAATCAATTTTTTTTCAAATATATTTTCCTATAATTTTGTATAACTTTAAACTTAAAGGAAAAAAATGGCAATTTTAAAAATAGAAGCCGAAATTATCTCACTTAATAAAGATGATTTTATCATAAAAATTAAAAATAGCGAAACAAAAGAGGAGTTGGAAGTTAATAATGTGCGTGATTATGCCGAGTATCTCATACAAAGCGTAAACAATACAAAATGCGATCATTTCGTTGCAAAATGGCTTCCTTCACCCAAAGCAAGCCAATATCACATTGATTTAATTGGTATGCAGCTATCAATGATGCAAAAATGGATGGATGAAGAGTTGCAATTTTCTAACGCACAAAATGAACAAGTTTAAATCGATCACCCATAACATTTGGAGCAATAAGGGTTTTAACTTTATTTGCTTGTTCTAAATAGTGTGCATAGCTGGGTGCTATTTTTTGATATTCTCCTAAAATATCAATAATTCCAAAATCAACCAAAGCTCTTGCTTGGGTAGTGTAATTTTTCAATTTTACTCCAGCATTTTCGAAACTCTCTATCACATGAGCAAAATTAACATCATATGTAATGTCACTCTTTTTAAAATGCTCTTTTAGATTTAACTCTTCATCAAAAAGAGGCCAAGTATTGTGTTTTGAGTAGACTCTTATTGAAAAATCGTTTCTTACATACTTTTCCCCATAATCAAACGATAAAAACTCAAAATGTTTAGAACTATTAGCAACTTCTATTGCAAACTCTTCATATCCCCTTGCAATCTCTCCCGTTTTTAAAAAGTGCTTTGTGGCAAATGCAATATCTTTGCTGGAAGCATCTTTCCAAACAATTTGAAAGTTTTCGTCAATATAAGCAATTTTTCCATCTTTATATAAATCGCAAGCAAATGCGTCAAAAATTTCGTTACTTACAAAAAATGCCCAATCAAGTTTAAGCTCTTTTAGGCTTTTAAAATATTCAATTGTTATAGCATTACCAAAATTTTTGGCAAAATAGCTCTTTTGAGCTTCAATAACCGCATCTTGGCGCTCAATAATGATAAAACGCATACTTTTTAAAAGTGATTCATCATTACTATAGAGCCATCGAATCATATCGCCCATCAAATAGCCTTGATGAGCGCCAATTTCAACTAAAGCTACATTTTTTGGAATATTTTGTGCTTTAATTTGCTTTAAAAGATAATTAGCAATCGAAGCGCCAAAAAAAGCACTTGTGCTTACTGCTGTAAAAAAATCGCCCTCTTTTCCTATAGCTTTAAAGTTTTTATAATAGCCATCTTCGCCATATAGCCATTCGTGCATAAAATCGCTAAAAGGTTTCATTGTTCCATCTTTTCATAAAGTTTTAATAACTCAAGCTCTTTTTCAAAATAGTAGATTTTACTATCAAGCTGCTTTATTTTAAAAGAGTTATAAAAAAGTTTCACGTCATCTTTACTTTTTTGCCCAGCTTCAAAAAGAGCTTTCGTTTGATTATAGAGCCTTTTATAAAGCATTGCTTCTTTTTTTGCTAAAGCTTCTTTTTGTTTAATAAAAAAGATATTTTTTACTTTTGCTTCATATACTTCATTTTGAGCAATTTGCGTTGTTTTTATGTCAAGAGCACTCTCAAGTTTTGCAAGTTTTGCTCTTTGTATATCATTAAAACTATTCATTGAAAGTGGCAAAGAGATAGTAAGTCCATAGGAACTAAAATGTTTTCTTCTTGCAAAATCGCTTGGGGTAGTGTAATTATAGTTTGCATTTAAAGATATAGTTGGTAAATATTTTGCTATTGTAACTTTTTGAGCATTTATTGCATTAATATAGGCTCTTTGTGCTTTTTTAATAGCAAAATTATTATATAAAAACTCTTTTTTTGAAACAATACGCAATTTTGGTAAAGGAATAGATTTGTAACTTTTATTGCTTAATTGTTTAAAAGCATGAAGTAATTCATTTTGTTGCTCTTGCAAATGCAAAAGAGCCAATTTCGCTTCGTTTAATTTAATAAGTTCATCATCTAAGTTTAATGAATTGCTCAAACCCGCTTCAAAAAGCTCTTTTGTTTTTTTTACCCTAATTGTAGCATTTGTAATTTGCAATTTTGCCTTTTGTATGGCAAGCTTATTCTTTCTTATTTGAAAAAGAAGGCTAAAAAGCTTTATAATAAGCTTTTTTTCTTGCTCTTTAATAGCAAGAACATTGAGATTATACTTTGATTTTGCAAACTTTATTCCATAATAAATTCCACCAAAGCGAAAAATTGGCTGGTTAATAGAAATTGAAAAACTCTTTTGTAAATGATGGCGCGCTGTTATTTGATTAGACCAAGTTTTAGAATAGCTTAGGGTAATTGGAGCAATCCAACTAAGCGTATCAAAGCGCTTTGTGGCAAGCTCTTTTTGCAATTTTGTTGCAAAAAGCTCTTTATATTCTGGCAAAAGATAATTTTGTAAATCATTTGCCAACACACCTTGAGTAATAAGTAAAAAATAAAAAAAACGCTTCATCTTATCCATTAACTTCTAAAAGGGCCATCTCAAATCGTTTGAAGCCCTCTTTTATCTCATCTTCACTAATTGTAAGTGGCGGTAAAAAGCGCACTGTGTTTCTTCCGGCTTTTAAAACGATAACACCATGCTCAAAGGCTTTTTTAATAATTGCTTCTTGAATTTGAGAGCTTTTACATCTAAGACCACGCATAAGTCCAAGTCCAACAGCTTTGAAAAAAAACTCTGGTAAAGATGCTACTACTTTATTCAAATAATTATCAAAAAGCTCTATTTTTTTTGATAATTCTCCACTTTTATAAACCTTTTCTAAAATTTCTAAAACGCTTAAAGCTGCTCTTGTTGAAAGATAATTGCCTCCAAAGGTGCTTCCATGATCGCCTGGATTAAAAATATCTTTTAATCTTGTCATAACTGCTCCAATTGGAACGCCGCCACCAAGTCCTTTTGCAAGGGTAATGATATCTGGAGTAATTTCGTAATAGTTAGAAGCTAAAAACTCTCCACTTCTATAAATTCCCGTTTGCACTTCATCTACAATTAATAAAAGCTCTTTAGCTTGCAAAAAGTGGGCCAATTCTTGAATTTTTTCTTTTTCAAAAGGCTCTACTCCACCCTCACCTTGCACAAGCTCAATCATAACAGCTACGGTTTCTTCATCGATTGCTTCATGAATTTCATCTATATTTTTTACATAAAAAAAGCCATCTGGATAAGGAGAAAAGTTAGGTGTATGCATCTTTTCTTGACCGGTAGCTTTTACAGTTGTAATGGTTCTTCCATGAAAAGAGTGCTCAAGTGTAATAATTTTAAAGCGTTTTTTCTCAAAATTTTCTTGTCCATATTTTCTGGCAATCTTAACAGCACCTTCATTAGCTTCTGCTCCAGAATTTGCAAAAAAAACGCGCATATCAAAGCCGCTTTTTTGCACTAACTCTTTTGCA
>JALVTH010000029.1 GCA_027036015.1 Campylobacteraceae bacterium | reverse complement strand
ATTAAAAAATATAAAGCTCATTTAATTCTTTCGGAAGAACCAAAAAATAAAGAAAAACTCAAAGATATTGATGTAACAATTATCAAACATCTTTTAAATAAAAAAGATATCAAAAAGATTATTGAGCAATTTAGGTAATGAAATGAAATTTCATATTTTATTAGTTGATGATGATATTATCAATCGAAAACTTATTAAAGCTATGCTTACCAAACATAAAGATATTGTTGCTTCTATTATAGAAACAAATAATGGCAAAGAGGCTTTAGAAAAACTACATGAACATAAAGAGATAAATTTAATTTTACTTGATATTATTATGCCAATTTTAGATGGAAAAAGTTTTTTACAAATTTTTAGACGCAAAAAAGAGTATAGTTCAATTCCTGTAATTGTCTTAACCACAGATGATAGTAAAAAAAGTGAAGTATTAGATTATGGAGCTGATGGAGTTATTATAAAACCTGTCAAAGAAGAAGAACTACTTAAGCATATCAAATATTGGCTTCAAGCAAATTAGCTTGAAGCTTGAGAAGTTGTAGAAGAGTTTTCTTGCTTTTGTATCTCTTCTTGCAATTTATCAATAGCTGAAGGCATAGTAAGTAAAATAACGCCATCAAAAAAGAGACTAATTCCAACATATAGACCTACTAAAAAGAGTGAGCTAAATGGCCATCCTACTAAGAAGATAATAGCTAATATAAGAGAAAAGACTCCATTTAGTATAATAAGCCAATAGTTTTTTTGTTCTTTATTTTGAGCTGCCAATGCAAAACTTGCAAAAGAATCCATCAAAAGATACATTGCCAAAATAATTCCTAAACTTGCAACGCCAATTCCAGGATAAATTGTAATTAAAATAGCTGTAACTACATAAATAAAAGCTTTTAACCACCCTATCCAATCTTTTTTATTTGATTTATAGGTATAAAATCCTATTGTAATTCCACTAAAAAGTAAAATCCAAGCTAAAAAGTATGCACTTGTTAATGACATAATAAGAGGGAAAAGTGTTCCTAAAATCCCAAAAATTAGAAAAATAATTCCAATAATTTTTGAATTTTTCTTGACTTTTTCTATTACTTCTTTATCGTGTAGCAAATCTTTTACACTAACCATTTTTTCCTCCTAAAGGGTTATATTTAAAATTTCATGTGCTTTTTGGATATGCTCATGATCAATTGCACGATTACTCTCAATTGCTTTAATAACTTTTGCTAAAGCCAAAAGCAAACCTCCAACAATATCTACTAAAGAATTTTCTAAGGCTTTTTCTAAAGTATAAAGTGGAGGATATGTTGCTAATGTATCTAAGATATCTTGTAAAACAATTTCTTGCTCTAATTTTTTAAATTCATCAATTGTCTCTTCTAATCCTTTTGTGATTGGAAGATCACTTTTAAAAATAACATCTCTTCCATTATATTTTGCGTTTTTTTGTCCAACTAACAATAAATCGTAGAGTTTTTGTTCAACAATGTCTAAAATCTCTTTCGCATGCCCTTTTTTAATATCAAGGCCTGCACCTTCACGAAACAACTCCTCTAAGCGGTGAAATCCAACTACTGCCATAGTAATCTCCTTTGTTAAATTTTTTTCACTAAGGAATTATAAAGAAAGTTAATAGTTTCAAATGCAACTTGGGTAGCTAAAGAAAGGGGAAAAAGGTAATTTTGTTTTTTTCAAAGCGAGCTAACTCTTTAGAGCAAGCAAAAGAAGGAAGAGCAATATAGTTTTTGATTATTTTTCCTTGATGATAATGTCCTTCTATTACAAAATCACTCTTATAATGAGCAAGAATTTGTAAAACTTTTTTTTGAAAATGAGAAATTTTTTTGCAAATTTTTTTCTTTTTCATTTTTTGCAATTGATATTTTGCAACTATTTCTGGCAAAAGATGTAAAATTAGTTTATTTCGAATAAAAAATGTAAAAAATTTATATGAAAAAGGCATTGCAAATTTATCTCCATGCGAAAGAGCATAAACTTTGTTATTGTTTTGTAAAAAAAAGGGTTGTTTTTGTAAGGGAACAACGATTACATTTGGAAATAAAGAAGCTAAGTTAAAATCGTGATTTCCTTCAAGATAGATTACTTCTATTTTTTTTGCAATATCATTTATTAAAGCAACCTCTTTTTTAAAGAGGTTTTTTAAAAAAGTACTCTGCTCTAAC
>JALVTH010000028.1 GCA_027036015.1 Campylobacteraceae bacterium | reverse complement strand
TTATTATACTTAATAATTGCTATTTTAAAAGAAAATTTTACAAAGTTTTAAAAAAATTGTATAATTTTTTACACTATTTTTGATAAGGAGCCAATTTTTTGAAGCGCCTTTTTTTCTATTTTGCTTTTTTTTACATCATTATTACGCTATATTTGTTTATTCCATATAAAAGTAACAACCTTATTTATTATCCCAAAAAAAATAGCCCCTACTTTAGCACCATTTTATTAATGCAAGATATTCCTTTAAATAATCTTGATACCATAATTTTTAAGCACTTTAACATAAAAGAAGGTTGGATTAGAAGCGATACACTTTTAAATAAATATGACCTCTTTCGCTTAGCTCTTGCTCCTAAAAAAGAAAAAACACGTAAAATGGTAATGTATAAAGGCGAAACGATTGAAGAGTTTGCAAAGCAAATTGCCAAACAAGCCAATTTAAATGCAAAAAAAATCTTACAAATTTATTTTACAAAGGCTCCTTATAAAGAAGGCTCAATCATAGCTACTACATACCGCATTCCTTATAAAACCAATGAAAGTGCCACAATTTCTTATATGCTTGCCAAAAGCTATGCAATTTTTAATGAATATGCAAAAAGTAAAAAAATAAAATTTCCTAGTAAAGAGTTTAAACGCTATCTCATTATTGCTTCTATTATTGAAAAAGAAACTTCAAATATTAACGAAATGCCCCTTATTGCTTCAGTTATTTATAATCGCTTAAAAAAAGGGCTTAAACTGCAAATGGATGCGACTTTAAATTATAAACAATATGCCCATAGAATCATAACTCCTTCAATTATTAAAAACGACAAGAGCCACTACAATAGCTATAAATTCAAAGGCCTCCCACCAGAGCCTCTTGGAGCAGTCTCAATTGCAGCGCTTAATGCCGCCTTTTTCCCAGCAAAAAGCAACTATTTATATTTCGTAAAACAAGGTAATCATCATCTTTTTAGCTCCTCTTATAAAAAACATTTAGCAAAAGTTAAAATATACAAAAAAAATTTACGCCTCAAAAAAAGAGTGCATAATTTAATAAAAAAATCTATCAAAGCACCAACTTTTTTAGCTCCAGGAGTCATTTTACCTCATGAGCTAAAATAATTTGGTTATAATTACAAAAATTTTTTATAAAGAAGGTAAAATGTATATTCCAAAGCCAAGTAAATATGACCCAGATAGTAACGGACATTTTGGAATTTTTGGTGGGCGATATGTGCCTGAAACACTTATGCCAATTTTAGAAGAATTAGAGCAAAACTACTTAAAAGTTCGCTTTGATAATGACTTTTGGAGCGAAGTAGATTACTATTATAAGCAATATGTTGGACGTCCAAGCCCTCTTTATTTTGCAAAAAATCTCTCAGATGAACTTGGAGCAAAAGTCTATTTAAAAAGAGAAGACCTCAACCATACGGGCGCTCATAAAATCAACCATACTGTTGCTCAAGCAATTTTAGCTAAACGCCTTGGCAAGAAGAAAATTATTGCAGAAACTGGGGCTGGGCAACATGGCGTAGCAACTGCAACAGTTGCAGCACTTTTTAATTTGGAGTGCGAAATTTTTATGGGTGCAAAAGATGTAAAGCGCCAAGAGCTTAATGTTTTTAGAATGAAGCTTCTGGGAGCAAAGGTGCATAGTGTAACAAGTGGTAGCCAAACTCTTAAAGATGCAATGAATGATGCTATTAGACATTGGGTGAGTAATGCAAGAGATACCTTTTATGTAATAGGAACTGTTGCTGGACCTCATCCATATCCTATGATGATTCGCGATATTCAATCTATTATTGGCTATGAAGCAAAAGCACAAATTTTAAAAGCCGAAAATAAAATGCCAGATTTTGTGATTGCTTGTATTGGCGGTGGAAGTAATGCAATGGGTATATTTAATCACTTTTTAGATGAAGAACAAACACAATGCATTGGAATAGAAGCTGGTGGACTTGGGCTTGATAGTAAACATGGCGCATCTTTAGCAAAGGGAAGTCCTGGTGTGTTGCATGGACAAATGAGTTATCTTTTGCAAGATGAAGATGGACAAATTTTAGAAGCTTATTCAATTAGTGCCGGACTTGATTATCCGGGCATTGGGCCAGAACATGCCTATTTGAAAGAACTTGGTAAAGTAAAATATGATAGTATCACCGATAAAGAAGCGCTTGATGCATTTGTGTGGCTGAGCCAAAAAGAAGGAATTATTCCTGCTTTTGAAAGCTCACACGCTATTGCTTACCTTAAAAAGATGCCAAAAGAGGAGATTAAGGGAAAAATTATTATAGTTAATCTCTCTGGACGTGGAGATAAAGATATGGTTCAAGCAAAAAATCTATTACATTTTGATTAAAGGATAAAAAATGGAAATAAAATATATTACAAAACCTCTTAGTGAGATTGAAGCTGAGTTAGAACTTGTTTTAGTAGTTGAGAAAAATTTTGAGCATCCTTTTGTAAAAGATTACAAAAAAACGCTTGAAGTGCTTGGCTTTAGTGGCAATCAAGATGAAACTGCACTTTTAATTGAGAGTAAAAAACTTTTTGTTGGATGCGATTCTTTAAAAGGAAAAGATATACGAAGCGCAATTGCAAGCGCTATTAGAAGTATATTGGATAAAGATATTGCTTCAGTAAAATTAGCAACTTATACCAATTATGATAAATGCACAGCCTCAATTAAGGCTCTTGCTGAAGGACTTGCACTTGGAAGTTATAGCTTTACAATCTATAAAAGCCAGCCAAAAGAGCCAAAACTGCAAACTATTTATATTTCAAACGAAAGCTATAATGATAAAAATATTGAAGAATCAAAAATAAAAGATGCAATAACAAGAGCTTTAAATATCGCTCAAGCTGTAAATTTTGTACGCGATATTGTAAACACTCCACCAGATGATTTCTATCCAAAAATTATGGCAAAAACAGCTAAAGATCTTGCTAAAGAAAATAATTTAGAGTGTGAAATTTTAAAAGAAGAAGAGATAAAAGAAGAAGGAATGAACGCTCTTTTAGCCGTTGCAAGAGCTTCGCGCCATGAACCACGCGTGATTCATTTAAGCTATAAACCAAAAAATCCAAAAGCTGTTGTAAGCATTATCGGTAAAGGTTTAACTTATGATAGTGGTGGGCTTTCACTCAAACCAAGTAACTTTATGCTTACAATGAAGCTTGATAAAAGTGGAGGAGCCGCTGTACTTGGAATTTTACAAGCAGTAAGTGCCCTTGGTTTGGATATTGAAGTGCACGGATTTATTGGAGCAGTTGAAAATATGATTGGCGGTAATGCCTATAAACCAGATGATGTATTAACAGCTAAAAATGGAAAAACTATTGAAGTAAAAAATACAGATGCAGAAGGGCGTTTAGTTTTAGCTGATGTATTATGTTATGCTCAAGAAAAGGTAAAAGCAGATGTAATTATTGATATTGCAACTCTTACTGGAGCTTGTGTAGTAGGTCTTGGAGAATATACGTTTGGAGTGATGGGTAAAAATGAAGATTTAATTGATAAGATGCTTCATGCTGCAAATATCAGTGCTGGAGAAGATGCAGCCTATTTACCTATGAATCGTCATCTTAAAAAAGGACTCAAAAGTACAATTGCCGATATTAGCAATGTATCAAGTTCACGTTATGGCGGTGCAATTACTGCGGCAATGTTCTTAGAAGAATTCATCGAAGAAGAAAATAAAGATAAATGGCTTCATCTTGATATTGCTGGTCCAGCATTTAATGATAGTGCTTGGGGTGAAAATCCAGCTGGAGGAAGTGGGGTTCCTGTTCGAAGTGTAATAAGTTTTCTTCAAAAGTTACAAGATAATAAACACTAAAAGGGGCTATAGCCTCTTTTTTTGCTACTTTTATCTGCTTTTGTTATAATAGTTTATAATCAATTTTCATAAGTTTGTATAAAAAATAACTTTTTACAGGATTGCTATGTTTGATACAATAAAAAAAGAGTTACAAAAAATTATTATTGGCCAAGATGAGTTGATTGAAGCACTTTTAATTGCTCTTTTAACCAATTCACATTTACTTATAGAAGGACCTCCGGGTGTTGCAAAAACAACAGCAATTAAAGCGCTTGCAAAAGTTCTTGAACTTGAATTTAAACGAGTGCAATTTACCCCAGATTTACTTCCGAGCGATATTATTGGAGCTGAAATTATCAATTTAAAAACAAATGAATTTACCTTAAAAAAAGGACCAATTTTTACCAATTTACTTTTGGCTGATGAAATCAATAGAGCTTCGCCTAAAGTGCAATCTGCCTTACTTGAAGCAATGGCTGAAGGACAAGTTACAATTGGTAATGAAACTTTTTTTTTAAATGAGCCTTTTATTGTGCTTGCAACACAAAATCCAATTGAACAAAGCGGAACCTACCCACTTCCTGAAGCACAGCTTGATAGATTTTTTGCCAAAATTACTCTTACTTTACCAAAAATAGAAGATGAATTTATTTTTATTCAAAAAGAGAGTAAAAAAGAACTTCAAAAACTTGAAAAAATCGCTTCAAAAGAAGATATTTTTGCAATGCAAAAGCAATTAAACAATATTCATATAGACAAAGAAGTGCTTTTGTATCTTTTACAAATTATTGAAGCTACAAGAGAACCATCAAAATATGATTTAGATGAATTTGAAGAATTTATTGCCTTTGGTGTGAGCCCAAGAGGAAGTATCGATTTATTAAAAACTGCAAAAGCAATTGCTCTGCTTTCTAATAAAGATTATGTACATCCTTCACACATTAGCAAAGCAGCTTACTTAACACTCAACCATCGCATTTTATTAAACTACAAAGCAAAAGCCAAAGCAATTACTCCTTTTATGATGATTGAAAAAATATTGCAAAAAGTGCCAATTCCATGATTTTAGAAGAACTCTTTTTTAAAACACGCAAAAATCTTTTTGGATATTTTAATGGAAGGGTTGATTCTATTTTTAAAGGCGAAGGTGTTGATTTTTTTGAAGTCAAAGAGTATGAAAGTGGCGATGATATTAGACATCTTAATGCCAAAGTATCAGCCAAATATGGTGAGCCTTTTATCAACTTATATACTCAAGAAAAAGAAATTGAAATTTTTTTTATCTATTTATTAAGCGGTTCTATGCTTTTTGATAAGAAAAATAAACAAGCCCGAAATATCTTATTTGCACTCAATTATTTAGCCAAACAATTTGGAAATAGCACCTCTACTATCATTTTTAATACAAAACCGTGTTTTATTCAAGCTCCAAGCAAAAATATAAATGATATTTACCTTCTGCAAGAAGAGTTAAAAAAAATAAATCCAATTGGCTCTAAAATAGATTATAGCGCATTAAATCAATTTATTCAAAGCTATTTTAGTAAACCAGCAATTCTTATTATGCTTGGAGATTTTTTAAATTATGAAGATATTTTTGATTTTGGCGTTTTTCATGAACTCTATCTTATTTGGTTGCGTTCTAAAAAAGAAGAAAATCTCAATTTAAGCGGTACGCAAAGTTTACTTGATTTAAATAGCTTCAAAACAGCAACACTTACTATTACAAAAAGAGTACAAAAAAGCTATCAAAAACTTTTGCAAAAACAAGATACAGCTTTAAAAGAAAGTTGCTACAAATACAATATTGCATTTACAAAAATTTATAGCGATGAAGATTTTTTCCCTAAACTCAAGGAGCTCTTTTAAATGCAGCTGCTCTACCCCGAGGCTCTTTTCATTGCAGTTTTCTTTTTGCTATGTTTATTTTTTTGTAAACAACAGAGCAAAAGCATACCCTTTTCAAATGTAACACTTTTAAAAAAAATTACTAAAAAAGCTCTTACTCTAAAACAAATTTTATCTTTTTTGATTGTTTTGCTTTTATCTATTGCCATTGCATCACCTATAAAAAAGCAAACATTTCCTATTAAAAAAGAAGGTATTGATATAGTTTTAGCTCTTGATGCGAGTGCTTCAATGAGTGAAGATAATCGATTTGAAATAGCCAAAAAAACACTTTTATCATTTATTAAAAAAAGAAAAAATGATAAAATTGCTTTAGTGGTTTTTGCCAACAAAGCGCTTGTTGCCTCGCCACTTACTTTTAACAAAAAAGCTCTTAGCAAAATTTTACAAACTCTCCATCTTGGGGTTGCAGGAAGTCGCGATACTGCACTTTATGAAGCCTTATATGCAAGTTCTAAACTTTTAGAAAAATCAAAAGCAAAAAGTAAAGTTATAATATTACTAACTGATGGCATAAATACCGTTAATTCTATTCCTTTACAAGCAGCGCTGAAAAAAGCCAAAAAACTTGGCATTAAAATATATACAATTGGAGTTGGCAAAACAAGTGACTTTAAAAAAGAAGAACTTCTTTTAATTGCAAAAAGCACAAACGCAAACTTTTTTAGCACTCAAAATCCAAAAAAATTGCAAACTATCTATGAAAAAATTAATACTTTGCAAAAAAGCTTGATAGAAAATAAAAAAATTGAAGGCAAAAAGTATTACTTTTTTTATTTTATTTTTGCGGCTTTAGTTTTATTAACTTTTTATTTTGTGCTTGAACCACATTTGAGTTTGATTATAGTGGCATTTTTTTTACTTTTAGCTTTAATTAAACCATTTATTGGAGCAAAAGAGATTTTAGCATCTTCTAAAAAAATTTTTGTAGCAATTGATGTAAGTAAAATAATGTATGCAAAAGATTTATTACCAAATCGCCTTAGCTTTTCACTAAAAAAATGCAAAACACTTATCAAAGAAAATCCAAACACCACTTTTTCACTACTTGCATTTAGCAAAAATGCCTATCTTATTAGCCCACCAACAAACGATACAAAAGCATTGATTTATCTTTTAAAACATCTTAACCTAAACAATATCACTCCATCTCTTTATCCAAACTATCTAAATCTTTTAAAAGCTATTGAAAAGATAGAACCTAAGCAAAAAAAGCTTTTGCTTATTTTTAGCGCAGGCAACGAAAAGCAAGATTTTTCACTCCTTCAAGAATTTGCTAAAAAGCATCATATAACAATACTTTTTGAACAAGTTGCCACGCAAAAAGGAGCTATAGCAATTTATCACAACCAAATTGTAACAAATAAAAATGGTGATATCATCTACTCTAAAGCTAAGAACAATATAAGTGATTTTGCAAAAGTAATTCCTTTTAGCTATGATAGAAGCGATTTAAAAACAATAAAAAAACATTTTATCTCAAGCTCTATTTTTAATCAAAAATATATTGATGGAGGTATTAAAGTGTATATTGCTTTTACAGCTTTAGCACTGCTTATTTTTATTGTAACAAGGATAAAACTATGAAATATCTTTTGATTTTTTTCACAATTTCTTTACATGCAAATTTTTTTTTAGATAATATAAACCTTTATTTAGCGCAAAAAAGCTATAAAAACAAAGAGTATAAAAAAGCTCTTGAATATGCAAAAAAAATCCCAAAAAATGATAAAATCTATCTTTTTATTGGCAATTGTTATTATCATTTAGCTCAATTTGACAAAGCACTTCTTGCATTTAATAAAATAAAAGAGCTCAATTTCATCAAAAATTACAATATGGCAAATTGCTACTTTAAACTTAAAAAGTTTTACAAAGCACGAAATTTTTATCAAAATGCTCTCAAGTTTAAAAAAGATGCAAATGCTTTAAGCAACTTATCTCTTACCAAACAATACATTAAAAAACAAGAACTCTTAATACGCCAAAATGCTAAAAACAAACCAAAAAGCAAAAACAAAGATCAAGGACTGTGCCGTCTTTTTGAAGGAAGCAACCCGCTTTTTATGGATGATAACAAAAGCTTTTATGGCACTTTAGCAAAATTTAAAAGTAATAAAGCCTTTTTAGATAATCTTGCAAAAAGCACTGCTACAAATCATGAGCTAAAAAGCACCTTTTATAATGCAAAAACACAAAATAAAAAAACAACAATGCCTTCAAATAGTTTGCAAGAGTACCGAATCGAAAAAAAATTTAATTCCTTAAAAAATGATACTCTTTTAATACCGCTTTTAAAGGAAGAAAATGAATAAAATCATACTTTTTTTTATACCTTTTTTTCTTTTTGCAAAGGGGTTTTTTGCCCAGATTAACAAAGATATAATCTATCAAGATGAGCCATTTGAAGTAATTTTTTCTTTGCAGCTACCAAAAAATGCTCAAATTCAAAAAATAGAGTTTGAGCCAAAACAAACTAAAAATTTTGCTATGCAAAAAATTGCCCAAAAAAACTTTGTTAAAAATAATTTACAAATTACAAATTATTATTACCTCTTTATTCCAAGAGTTTATGGCAATATTATCTTCCCTTCATTTACTATAAAAGTTTTAGTGCAAGATAAAAAGCTTGGCATTAGCTTTTGGAAATTTTATTACAGCAAAGAGCAAACATTGCATATTCTCAAACATCCCAAAAACTTCTTTATTCTTGGCAATTTGCTCTTAAAAAGAGTGCTGGATAAAAATAAAACTGCTCCAAATGAAGCAATCCATTATACTCTTAAACTAAAAGGTTTAGCTAATTTTCATGATTTAACCCCTTTTTCACTCAATCTAAAAGATGCTTTTGTTATAAGTAATAAACCTAAAATTTCTTATCAACTAAAAAACGATACAATTGTTGGCACCTTTACTCAACACTTTTTAATTGTGCCTCAAAAAAGCTTTATTTTGCCAAAAGTTACTTTTAGCTATTTTAATACCAAAATCCAAGCATCTGAGACTCTTTTGATTAAACAAACTCCAATAAAAGTTATAACGCCAACTAATTTTAAAGAGCTTGCAAAAATAGCTTTGGCTTTTGTGTTGGGTATTTTAGTTGCTTTTTTCTTTTTTAAACGCAAAAAAAATAAAACTACTCTTCCTTTAAAAGAGCAAATTAAAAAAGCAAAAAATGATAAAGAGCTTTTGCAAATTCTTATTTCCCTACCAAATAACAATATATTTCAAGATATAATTATCAAATTAGAAGATAATATCTACAAATCAAAAAAATACAAAATTCAAAAAAAAGAGATTTTAAAAAGGCTGGAATAATAACTTAATCATTTTATCAAATCTTTAATTTTCTCTTCAAAAAAATCTCTTATTTGAGAGTTATTAACATCTTCTTTTGGATCGAGATGCTCGATATTATCATCTTCAATATCATCTACATATAGCAAAGCCATTGCAAAAAGTTAAAAATTAATTTGTCTTATTTTTAACAATTGAATATAAATCATAATAATCCCTAAACTTAGCTCGCAAAAAAAGTGTATTAACTTTCATAGCGCATATATTTTCTAAAGATGTTACATTTAATTTTTCTTCTTTTTTAGGTTTTAAAAAGTTTCATTGAGTATTAAAAAAAGTTACTTTCACTCCCTCTAACAAAAGATCAATTTGTTCAGGTGTTTGATGAATTATTTCTTTTTGGGAAAATTGTTTTATATATTCAAATATCTC
>JALVTH010000027.1 GCA_027036015.1 Campylobacteraceae bacterium | reverse complement strand
AGTGTATATAAGCTTGCTCAGATGAAGGTATTTTCTCTTTTAATGCAAAGAAACTTTCTATATTTATTTTCTTTTTTTTATTATCATTATTATCTTTTTGATGTTCAAGATTTGCATTATTAAAATAGTATTTTTGACCATTAGAATTTTCATATCTTATATCTACTAAATTGTTACCGTCTGGAGTATAATACCCTTTTAGTTCAATTGATTTTAATGGTAGCTTTAGTAAAGATAGTGCTTTATCAGACTTCCAGTTTAAAATTACTATTTTTTCATCTTTAAAATCGCTATATTTTGATATAAAATATTCTTCTTTTGAATTAATTTTTATTTTTTGAATAAATAGTTCATTGTAGAAAAGTTTTCTTTCGTATTTTAGTAATTCCATTTTCCTATTCCATTCTTTTTGTATTTCTAGATCTCTACCATATAGAGAACTCGTATCCATATCTGTTGTTGTATTATCTTTATCTAATTGTTTTTTTACTTTATATCTGGTTAACTTATATTTATTTAAATCATTTTGTAGTTCATTTTTATAAATATCTTTCCATTGTTTTTTACTTTCAGAGTAAATAGCTATTGCATAAGCCATTTCTGTAGGTTCTTTATATGTTTTGATGAAAGTATTATGATATTTTAAATAATAAAAACCATCATTTATTAAATACAGTGTATCATCAGGAAGTAAAATAAAATCTTTTATATAGTTAAGTTCCTTCAAGTCTATGAGATTTTCTAACTTATCTGTATAGTCATGTTTATTAGTATAGATTAATATGTATTCTTTATTTAACTCATTGATTTTAAATTTTTTATTATTTAAATCCATATTGAGCTTTCAATTTATTGCTTTCTTTTGTAGGTAGAATGGCATAGCTGAGCAGTACTACAAAATGAGAAGGAAAGCATAAGCTTTCAAATTATTTCGAAGGAGCCTCAATGAGTGTTCACTCCTCCAATTTATTCTCCAAGACCTATGATGTAAGTAAAGAAACAAAACTTCCTCAGCTACGCTTTTTTCCTATACCACAAGTGCAAGAAAACTATTTATTTAATGATTATTATAACAAAAATAACCCACTATTTGTAAAAAAGTAGCAAAATGTTACTTTTTTCATTAAAATCGTCAGTCTTTTATATAATATAACTATTACTTATGTCCTTTTAGGTAACTATATCATTATTAATAGACGTTTAGTGTTCCTTTTATTTTGTAAATCAAAGACACAAACAGATATTTAAATAAACTTTGTTCTTTTAAAATTATTAAGGATAAAAATTTTTCTATTAATAGTTTTTAATATTCCTTTTAACTTTTTTCACAGTCAACTTTATAAGCATTAGCAAGATAAAATATGCCATAAACTTGAAAAAAGATGATTCAATGAGAAAAGTAATTTTACAAACTCCGCGACTTTTAATGTGTCAAGCAAAAAAAGAAGATTTTGTCTGGCTTTATGAAACTATTTTTAGCAATAAAGATGTATGTGAGTTTTTATGGGGCAAAACATTAAGCAAAAAAGAAGCAAATGAGCTTTTTGTAAAAAAATTTGCTTTAAAAAGCACTTTTGGTTTTGCACCGCTTTTTGAAAAACTTTCACAAAATCTAATTGGATATGGCGGGGTTTTGCCATTTGCTTTTGAAAATCTAAAGGGTTTTGAATTTGGCTATGTATTAGCCAAACCATATTGGCACAAAGGCTATGCTAGTGAAATTGCCAAAGCTCAAATTACTTTTATTAAAAAAAATTTTTCAAATACTCCTATTTTTGCTACAACCCATCCACAAAATATTGCCTCACAAAAAATATTACAAAAAGCGGGTATGCACTTTTTACAAAAGGCAAAAATGCAAAGAGGAGAGCGTCTTATTTTTGCTTTGTAGCTTTTTTGCGATTTGCTTTTTCTTCAATTCCACTCATGCCAAAGCGGCGTTTGAGCTCTTGTTTTACTCTATCTGGATTAATTTCTCTCAATCCAAGTCCAACTAATGAGTGATAGAGCAAATCTGCAGCCTCATAAATAACTTGTTCATCACTTTCTTTATCAATTGCAACGGCAAGTTCGTTGGCTTCTTCGTGAATTTTACTTAATAAAAGCTCTTTATTTTCTAAAAGTTTTTTTGTCCAAGATTTTTTACTATCAGCATTTTTTCGCTCTAAGATGGTATGATAGAGCACATCAACAACCGAATAAGTTGCACTTGTATCTACTTCTTTTTCTAAAATCTCTTTTTGCTCTTTGATTGATCGAAAAAAGCAACTTTTAGCTCCGGTATGGCAAGCTACACCTTTTTGTTCAACTAAAATTAAAATCGCATCTTCATCACAATCAATCAAAATATCAACTATTTTTTGGGTATGACCGCTACTTTCACCCTTTTTCCAGATGCGCTGTTTGGAGCGGCTAAAGTAATGGGCAAAGCCAGTTTTAAGTGTTAAATTAAAAGCCTCTTCATTCATATATGCAAGCATTAGCACTTCTTTCGTAGAAGCATCTTGCACAATAGCAGGAAGAAGTTTATGCTTTTGCCAATTAATTTGCATTTTCTACACTCGCTTGCACTTTTTTACTTTTACTATCAATCCAAATATTTGGTACTGCTCCGCCTGGTGTTAAGAAAATTTGTGCATTTTGATTTGTTTTTAAAGCCTTATTAAACTCTTTTTGTGTTTCAATTTGTTTTAAACGCAATAACTTATCACTTAATGAGTTACCAATAAGTTCATTTGCTTTGGCTTTAGCTTTTGCTTCAATCATAATTTTGTCTGCAAGCCCTTGCGCTTCGATGCGTTTTTTCTCTGCTTCTCCTCTTGCAATTTCAGCTTTTCGCTCAGCCTCTCTTTTAGCACGCTCTTTTTGTTGTTCAGCTATCATTACATTTTGTTTTTCTGCCTGAAGCTCTTCTATTTTTTCTTGAATTTTTGGTGGAAGTTGAATATTTCTAAGTTCTACTGAATCTAAAACAACAGGCTCACCAGGAATTGATTCAACTTTTTTTCTCAGTTGCTCTTGAATCTCTTTGGCAATTTCTTGGCGCTTTTGCGGGAGTAACTCAGCTGGATATTTCCCTATTACATCTCGCACAATTTCTCTAACTTTAGTATTAATAATTTTATCTTCCCAAGCCATTCCCCACTTTGCAATGGTTTGAGGAGCACTTTCAGGTCTTAAGTGGTATTGCACAGCTAAATCTATATCAACATAAAGCCCTCTGCTATCCATTACACGAATTGCTGGATTTCTTTTTAAGCCACCTTCATATCTTGCTGAAACTTCAGGTGCAACTTGGTGGTGTCTGTTGCTATAAGTAATCATTTTAACGCGGGTGTTTACTGGAATAATTTTTTCTAAAATTGGAATATAAAAATGAAGCCCAGGCTCAAGCGGTTTTGGATCAAATTTTCCAGTTCTTACCTTTATCCCTACTTCTCCAGAATTTATAATTTCAAATGGTTTAAAAATAACTAAAGCAATTGCAATAATTCCAATAATAACAAAAACTCCAAATATATTTTTTGGTGCTTTATTAAAAGGCATTGAATCATTACTTTTTTTAATGCCATCATCTCCACCACCAAAAGGTGTTGTCGGCTTTTTCTTTTTAAAATAGTCATTCATATCTGCTGGCATTACGCCTCCTTTGTTAAATATAAGTTAAATAGTGCTCATATTTTGGATTTCTGCCATATACAACATCAAAATAGGCTTCTTGTAGTTTTTTGGTAATTGGACCTCTTTTACCATTTCCAATAACTCTATGATCAAGTGAATTAACTGGAGTAACTTCTGCTGCAGTTCCTGTTAAAAAGGCTTCATCACAAATATAAATCTCATCTCTTGTAATATTGCGTCGCTCAACCTCAAGCCCCATATCAAGAGCCAACTCAATTACAGTTGCTTGAGTTATTGATTCAAGTGAGTTATCATTTGGTGGAGTAATCAATTTACCATTTCTTACAATAAACACACACTCTCCCGTTCCTTCTGCAATAAAGCCGTTTTCATCCAGCATCAAAGCTTCATCAAAACCATTTTCAACTGCTTCATATTTTGCCATTTGGCTATTTAAATAATTTGCTGCTGCTTTTGCTTTGCCAAAAGTTGAGCGGTTTGGATTTCTGGTAATTGAAGAGGTGCAACACTTAATTCCATTTTCAAGCCCTTCATCTCCTAAATATGCACCCCACTCCCAAGCAGCAATTGCAGTATTAACAGGTGCATTTTTATGATAAAGCCCCATTACACCGTAACCAAGATAAATTAATGGACGAATATAAACATTTTCTTTAAATTCATTGGCTCTTAGCAATTCAATTTGGGCATTCATAACTTCTTCAAAATCTCTGTTTGGCTTAATTGCAACAATTTTAGCCGAATTATAAAGACGCTTCGTATGATCTTTTAATCGAAAAATTGCCAAACCTTTACTTGTTTGATAGGCTCTGGTTCCTTCAAAAACTGCATTACCATAATGCAATGTGTGTGTTAAGATGTGCACTTTTGCCTCATGCCAAGGCTTTAATTCTCCATCCATCCAGATATATTTAGCTTCTTTCATCCATAAACTCCATTTCTAATTTCGCCATTTAACCCGTTATTTTACCTAAAAGTGCTTGAAGCGTGGTTAAAAATGTTGACTTTAAACCTATTTTAAAGTATAATGTATAAAAATAATGTATAAAGGAAATTTATGCATCGAACACAAATTTATTTTGAAGAAGAACTTTTTGATAAAATAAAAAGAAAAGCATCAATGCTTGGACTTTCTATTTCTGCTTATATAAGAGAGGTTATAAAAAAAGATATAGAAAAAGAAAAAAAAGTTCAACAAATCAATTTATCTGAAATTAGTGGCATTTGGAAAGATAGAGATATTTCTCTCAAAGAAATTAGAGAAAAAGCATGGAAATGATACTTTTAGATACTAACATTTTAATAGAAATTTTAAAAGGTA
Source organism: Campylobacteraceae bacterium (assembly GCA_027036015.1). GTDB lineage: Bacteria > Campylobacterota > Campylobacteria > Campylobacterales > Sulfurovaceae > JAADEQ01. The sequence goes on along the minus strand of JALVTH010000027.1, from coordinate 4,505 downwards.
ATCAAACTACAATAGCTCAACTTGAAAAACTTAATTCTCTCTTTTCAATTTCAGTTATTAGTTATATGGAATTAATTTATGGTGCATTGAACAAAAATGAGGTTAAAAAAATAGAAAAGTTTCTTTATCAGTTTGAAATTTTCCCAATAAATGAACAAATATCTCTAAAAGCTCTTGAGTTAATCAAACAGTATGCAAAAAGCCACTTCCTTGATATTCCAGATGCTCTTATTGCTGCAACTGCGATTGAAAACGATTGTCAACTTTTTACTTATAATTTAAAAGATTTTCAATACATTAAAAATTTAAATCTTATTTAGATTCCACTACTACATCGATAGAACATTTCTCATTTGTTAATTTTAGCTTATCACCCACAAAAACTTTACAAATATCAACTCTTTGTCCATTTTTCGTTACTTCTACAAAGCCTTCTTTAACTCTTTTACTTGGATTATTTAATAAAAGTTGTTGTTGCAAATTTTGGAGCTCTTGCTCTTTTTTTTGGAAAAAAAGTTTTTTAGCTGCCAAAAACTGACTTAAGAAAGGCTCAATTTTGCTCTCTAAAGCATGCAGTTTCAAAAAGATTGCTTCTTGCAAATTCTTTTTAAAACTCTCAAATGTAGCACTCATTAACTCAATTTTTTTTAGAGGAGATTTAGCATAAAAGTTTTGTTCTAAAATTGCAAGCATATCTTGCAATTTTTCTATTTTTAACTCTATTTGCTTATGTAAACGCTCTTGCAATTCATCAAGCAAAAACAAAAAATCATCTTTGTTTGGCAAAATCATCTCCATTGCCGCACTTGGTGTTGGCGCTCGTAAATCTGCAACAAAGTCACTTATTAAAACATCTACTTCATGTCCAACAGCACTGACAATTGGTGTTTTGGCTTCAAAAATAGCTTTTGCTACAATCTCTTCATTAAACGCCCATAAATCTTCTTGTGAACCGCCCCCTCGCCCAACAATAATTATATCAACTCCCAAATTATCAGCAATTTTTATTCCTCTAACAAGCTGCTCTTTTGCTCCCTCACCTTGCACCAAAGAATCAATCGCAATAATTTCAACTAAAGGCCACCGCTTGTTAGCAACTTTGAGCATATCTTGTAATGCCGCACCTTGCAATGAAGTTACTATTGCAATTTTTTTTGGAATTTTTGGAAGCTCTTTTTTATGAGCTTTATCAAAATAGCCTTTAGCTTCAAGCTTCTTTTTTAACTGCTCAAAAGCCAAAGCTAAAGAACCTTTGCCAAAGGGTTCTATATTTACTACCATTAGTTGATATTCACCCCTTGGCACATATACGCCAACTGAGGCATCAACAATAATTCTTTCCCCTTTTTCAAGGATAAATTTAAGTTTTCTTACATTACTTCGCCACATAACACAGCGAATAGTACTTGTTTCATCTTTTAAACTAAAATATAAATGCCCACTGCTATGATAAGTAACCGAACCAACTTCGCCTTCAACCAATACATGATCAAAGGTAATTTCAAGTGTAGCTTTAATTTGTTCATTAAGTTGACTAACTGTTAGCATTTGGCTTTTGAGCAACAATTAAAGTTGAAATTCCCATCGAAAAGCTCTTAACATAGCGCTTTATAAAACCAACTTCTTGCAACTCATTTACAAGCATTTGTGTTGTTAAAAACTCTTCTATTGAATTTGGCAAATAACGATACGCTTCATAATTTTTTGAGACCAATCCCCCAACTGTTGGCAAAATCTTTTTCATATAAAAATCTACTAACTTATCTAAAAAACCTCTTTTTTCTTGTTTAGTAAATTCTAAAATCACTACAATTCCGCCAGGCTTTAAAACTCTAAAAAACTCTTGAAGCGCCTCTTTTCTATCTACTACATTTCTTATACCATAACTTATTGAAATAATTTCACTTGAGCTGTTTTTCAGAGGAAGTGCTTGGGCTTTTCCTTCTAAAAATGAAGCAAATTCCACCTTCTTTTTTGCAATTTCAAGCATTTTTCTTGATGGATCAATACCAACATATTTTTTAACTCTTATACCATTTTTTTTAGCTTGATTGCGCCAATGAAGTAATAAATCTCCCGTTCCTGTTGCAACATCTGTAATTTGCTCTATCTCTTTTTTGCCCAAAAACTCATACGCTTTATCACACCCTCTTTTGCGCCACACTACATCAATACCAAAGCTTAATACCCTATTTGCCAAATCATATGTAGAGGCAATCTCATCAAACATATTTACAATTTTTTCTTGTTTTGCTTTTTTATCCAAGAAATCTACTCCATATCAAAATATCTTTACTATTTTTTTGCATATGCAAAAAACGCAAACTGCTATCGATATTATAAGATATTTCATTTGCTATTAGCTTAGGCGCAAGAAAAATAAGCAACCAATCAATATGATTTTTAAGTGCTTTTAACATTCCCTCTCCACCTTCTACCAAATAAAACCCCCTATTTTGCAATATTTTTAGTGTATCAATAATATAAACACTTCGCTCTTTCACATTAAAAAGCGGAATTGTCATATCAAACTTTTTCTTTTTCGAATAAATATACACATCTGGAGCTTTAGCACTAATAAATCTGCAATCAAGTTTTGGTCTGTCAACTCTTACAGTATTGCCTCCAATAATCATTGCATCAGCTACATTTCGTAATTTATGCGTATAAGTTAAAGACTCTTGGCTACTAATATAGCCTCCTCCAATTTTGCCATTAAGGCTTTGGGCTAATTTAAAAAGCACAAATGCTCTTTTTTGCCATATAATAAAAGGCTCAATCAAAATATTACATTTTTCTTGCAATAAACCAACTTCAACCTCAATTTTTTTACTTTGTAGCATTTTAACCCCGCCGCTATGAGCTTTGATTGGATCAAGAGTGCCTATATAGATTTTTTTCCATTGAAAATGACTCAAAAGCATAGCGCAAGAAGGAGTTTTTCCTACATGAGAACATGGCTCAAGCGTTACAAAAAGCTCGCACTCTTTAAATAACTCTTTATCTAACGAGAGTAAAAACTCATGAGCTTTTTGAGCATCCATTCTATCAAAATCAATCGTTTTGCCACTTAAATGCTCATAAGCTTTTAGCAGTGCCAAAACCTCAGCATGCGAAGTTCCTGCCTTTTGATGCGCCTCAATTGCTAAAATTGCCCCTTTTTTAACAACAACTGCCCCAACGGCTGGGTTTGGATAGGTTAAAAAGATATACTCAAATGCCTTTTTAAAGGCTAAATCCATAAAAAATTCTTTATCCATTGCTCTATCTTTTTTTGATATTATAACCAATTAATCAAAATTTTTAACTTTTTTGCAAAAACTCTTGACAATAAAGAAAAAATTGATTATAATTTCGCACACAAAATAATTGATTCCGGATTAGCTCAGCGGTAGAGTAGGCGGCTGTTAACCGCTTGGTCGCTGGTTCGAATCCAGCATCCGGAGCCACTTTCTTTTCTTTTGAGTTTTAACCTTCTTTTTTTCGATTCCGGATTAGCTCAGCGGTAGAGCAACCGGCTGTTAACCGGTTGGTCGCTGGTTCGAATCCAGCATCCGGAGCCACTTCATAAATATTATCTTCTTGTAATTATTTTGTTAGTTTTTATTAATTAAATTTAAATTGAGTTTCTGCTATCATTCCTCATTATAATACTCATAAAAGCAAGTCCATGCCCATCAAAACATTCGATAATCGCTTAGAAAAAGTCGGTGATGATATTCGTGTTTCGTTAGACAAAGCCAATCTCTATATTGCTGCAAAAAGATTTTCTCTTTATGGCTATGAAGCGCTTGCCAAAGAGCTTGGCAAAATAGAAAAAATGCACTTTATTTTCACTGCTCCGCTGAAATTTGACGAAAAAGAGCAAAGGGTATTCTCTCTCAAATCAATAGATGCTTCCACTTATGAGATTGAACTCAAAAACAAACTTACAAGCGCACACACTGCCAAAAAGTGCAGCCAATGGATAAGAAAAAAGGCTACTTTCAAGGCTCTAACAAAAGATGCAGCCATTAGTGAAATGACAATTTTGCAAAGCCCAAACAAAAGTGCACTCTATTTAGGAATCGATGAGTTTAGTGCCAATAGTTTGGGATATAAAAAAGACAATACCCTCCTCAAACCAATTATCAAAATCCAGGATAATGAAACGATTGAAAAATTCACCCACGACTTTTTGCAAATTTGGGATAGTGATACTCTTGAAGACATTACACAGGCTGTCATCGAAAGCTTGCAAACACTTTACGAAGAAAATTCGCCAGAGTTTATCTACTATCTCATCCTATACCACATTTTCAACCAATTTATAGAAGATCTCGATGAGGATACTTTAGCAAACGAAAAGACTGGCTTTAAAGACTCAGTCATTTGGAATAAGCTTTTTGATTTTCAAAAAGATGCAGTCCTTGGCCTCATCAACAAACTCGAAAAATATGGCGGGGCGATTTTAGCCGATTCTGTAGGACTTGGAAAAACTTTTAGTGCCCTGGCAGTCATCAAAT